>JBEKBD010000013.1:0-36317 GCA_050015575.1 Roseiarcus sp.
AAGCCACGGCGCCAACCAGCATCTCTAATCCACTCGCGATAGCCTACCACAGGGAAATCGGTAGGGAAGCCACGGCGTCGAGCGCGTTGTACTCGTCGTGCGCCCGAGCCTACCACAGGGAAATCGGTAGGGAAGCCACGGCGATGCGGTTGGTCCAATCGTAGGCGACGGTAGCCTACCACAGGGAAATCGGTAGGGAAGCCACGGCCCACAGCTTGAACGGCAGCTCCGGCTCGCGAGCCTACCACAGGGAAATCGGTAGGGAAGCCACGGCAAGATCGACGCGCTGTGGACCCACTGGCCGAGCCTACCACAGGGAAATCGGTAGGGAAGCCACGGCGATTCACGAAACCACCGCGTCGTATCCTCGAGCCTACCACAGGGAAATCGGTAGGGAAGCCACGGCCGCACTGCTTGGCGACCCTTCGTTTGAATCAGCCTACCACAGGGAAATCGGTAGGGAAGCCACGGCCGGCTTGATCGGCTGTTTCGGCCGCTTCCAAGCCTACCACAGGGAAATCGGTAGGGAAGCCACGGCATGAGCAACATGCTTGTCGAAAACCTCTATAGCCTACCACAGGGAAATCGGTAGGGAAGCCACGGCTCGAAGGCCCGGCGGTTTCGACCGCAAGGGTCGAAAGCGCCGGACCGCGGCGTCGCCGCGCATCCAAGAGATCGACGGCGAATGGCGGCGGTCTCTCCGCTTCGAGCCTGCGGCCCGCGTCGGCCACGGCGGTTGTCGTCCGCCCGATGGTTGGCGCCAACGGCCACAAGCCATGACGGTGGTCAGAAATTTCGGCAATGGGCATAAGCGCGCCCTCGCCGCAACCTCGCACTCGCCGCACACCTGCCGCTCGAACTCGGCGTCCCCTTCCTGCCCCGTCGGCTCCGGCCACCGGCGCGGCAAGCGCGGCTCTCTTAGAGGTGGCGCGCCGCGATGACGGCGTCGCGGAGAAAATTCACTTCGTCGCGCGTTTCGCTGAGCCGCGCGGCGATCGCGTCGCGGATCGACAACACGCCAACCAGCTTGGCGCCCTCGACGACCGGCAGATGGCGAACGTGATATTCGTTCATCAGCTTCTCCGCGGCGGCCATGCTCTCCGCCGGCTCGCAAGTGATGACCTCGCGCGTCATCAGGTCGCGCGCGCGCCGCTCGCGAAAACGCGCGGCGTCCTTGGCGAACGCCCGCACCAAATCGCGTCCGGAGATGACGCCGACCAGCGCGTCGCCGGCGCCGCAAACGGGCATGGCGCCGATGTTGTGGGAACTCAATCGCGCCGCGACCGTCTCGACGGTGTCCTCCGGCGCGCAAACGATGGGCTTTTGGCGGTTCGCTTTGAGAAAGTCGCCGACTCGCATAGGTCGCCTCCTGTTCTCTCGTTGTCTTCGGCGGGCCTATTTTTGACCCTTTGCCCGGGCGGCGGCGCCGTCCGCTTTCGCCGCGAAATCCGGCTTGGAGAAACCGGTCTGCTGACGACAATCAAGGCGCGTCGCGGCGCCGGCGCGCTCGACGACCGAGCCTAGGGTTGCCGCATGACGGTCGCCGAGCGGAAACACGATCGGCGCCCTGTCGCCGCGACGCCGCGCTCCCCGGCCGCCGCCATTCGCCGTCGATCGCTTGGAAGATACGCTCTTCCGAAAGCGGAAGCTATCGGCGCGGCGCCGCAGGCGGCGCGCATTCGCACACGCCCGAGGCCCCGTTTCGATCGGAGATTTCGCGCTGAAGGGATCGAAGGCCAGCGGCCGCGGCTCCGATTCGCGGCTGGAGCGGCGGCGGATGGAAAGGCCCGCGACGCGGAAATCGGGCGAAAAGCCGAGGCGCGGCGGGAGCGGGCGGGCGACGAAGCCGCCCCGGCCCCATGCGCTTTCTCCTCGCGTCGGCGCGGTTTTCGGGTATAGTGCGGCGACTTTGCCGGAGCCGTTTCCGTGACCCTAGCCTCACCGCCAATTTCCGCGCGACGCGTCGTCGCGCTGTTGCTGATTCTCGGCGTGGCGTTCGGCGCCTCGAGCTGCGGGCGTCGCGGCCCGCTCGAGCCGCCGCCCGATGCGAGCGCCGTCACCCCTACGCCTACCGCTACGCCCAAGCCGGCCGACGATCCCCTGGCGTCCATGCATCGCAACAACCCGCCGATCACGCCGCCCAAGACGCCCTTCGCGCTCGATCCGCTGTTGTAAGGCGCGCGCGGCGATGCGCGATTTCGTCTATCGCGGCGGCGCGCTTTACGCGGAGGACGTCGCTCTCGAGCGCATCGCCGGCGAAGTGGGGACCCCGTTCTACTGCTACTCCAGCGCCGCCATCGAGCGGCGTTTTCGCGTCTTCAGCGCCGCCTTCGCCGATTGCGACGCCCTGGTCTGCTACGCGGTGAAGGCCAATTCCAACCAGGCGGTGCTCACGACCCTGGCGCGCCTGGGCGCCGGTATGGACGTCGTCTCGGAGGGCGAATTGCGGCGCGCGCGCGCCGCTGGCGCGCCCGCGGAAAAAATCGTCTTTTCCGGCGTCGGCAAGACCCGCGCCGAAATGGCGTTGGCGCTCGAGGAGGACATCCTCTGCTTCAACGTCGAATCCGAGCCCGAGCTCGAGGCGCTCTCGGAAGTCGCTGCGGCGCGCGGTCGAATCGCGCGGGTCGCGATTCGCATCAATCCGGACGTCGACGCGCGCACCCACGCGAAAATCGCCACCGGGCGATCGGAAAACAAGTTCGGCGTGCCGATTTCCCGCGCGCGCGCCGTCTACGCGCGGGCGCGCGCCCTGCCCGGCCTCGCCGTCAGCGGCGTCGACATGCATATCGGCTCGCAGATCACCGACATGCGGCCGTTCGACGACGCCTTCGCGCTCATCGCCGACTTCGTGCGCGAGCTGCGCGCCGACGGTCATCGGATCGACCATGTCGACCTCGGCGGCGGCCTTGGCGTCCCCTATCGCTTCGACAACGATCCGCCGCCGCGCCCCGAGCGTTACGCCGAAATCGTCGCGCGCCGCACCCGCGGCCTCGGCTGCCGAATCGTTCTCGAACCGGGGCGGCTCATCGTCGGCGGCGCCGGCGTGCTGGTGACCTCGGTCCTCTATGTCAAACACGGCGAGGGCAAGAATTTCGTGGTCGTCGACGCGGCGATGAACGACCTCATCCGCCCGACGCTCTACGACGCCTATCACGAATGCCTGCCGCTCGCCGAGCCGCCGGCCGACGCCCCGCGGCTGCGCGCCGACATCGTCGGCCCGATCTGCGAAAGCGGCGACTTTCTCGCCCTCGACCGCGAAATGGCGGCGGTCAAGGCGGGCGACTATCTCGCGGTGATGACGGCCGGCGCCTACGGCGCCGTGCAGGCGGGGACATACAACACGCGTCGTCTCGCGCCCGAGACGCTGGTCAAGGGCGGCGAATACGCGCTGGTGCGCCCCCGGCCGAGCTACGACGACTTGATCGGCCTGGACAAAATTCCGCCGTGGTTGAGGTGAGGGTGAGGCGTCGCTTCCCGGCCGCATGAAGCTCCGTCGAGGAGAGACGCATTGGATTCGGGCGAAGCCCAGGACGAGGTTCGGCGCGACGCGTCGCGGAACGCCGGCGCCGCGCTCGAGGCTTTGGCGCGGCGAGCCGAGGCGGTTATCGTCTTCGAGCGGATTTGGCCGCCGCTCGCCTGGGCCGGCGCGCTTGCCGCGCTTTTTTTCGCCGTCTCGTGGTTCGGCCTATGGTTCGCTGCGCCGCGTTTAGGCCGCATCGCCGGCCTGGCGCTGTTCGCTGCGCTGCTCGCCGCCGCGCTCGCCCCGCTCGCGCGCCTGAAGCGGCCGACGCGGCCGGAGACGCTTGCCCGTCTCGACCGCGACGCGTCGACGCCGCATCGGCCGGCCGCCTCTCTGGCCGATCGGCTCGCCATGGCCGGCGACGATCCGACAACCGGCGCGCTGTGGCGCCTCCACCGGCGCCGCCTCGCTCGGCAGGTCGCGCGCATCGCCCCCGCTTTTCCCTCGCCGCGCATGGCGCTGCGCGATTCGCGCGCGCTGCGCTTCGCCGCTCTCCTGCTCGCGCTCGCCGCGGCGATCGTCGCCGGCCCCGAGCGCCATGCCCGCGTCGCGGCGGCGTTTGACTGGCGCAGCGGCTCGGCCGCGGCGGCGGCTCAACGCCTCGACGCCTGGATCGATCCGCCCGCCTACACCGGCAAGCCGCCGATCCTGCTCGACGTCGCGCCTCAGGCGGGCCCCGCGCAGAAACTCGTCGCGCCGGAGGGCTCGATCCTGGTCGTGCGCGCCGAGGCGAGCGCGATCGAAGCCCACGTCGAAGGCGCACTGACGCCGCTCGCCGGCGACCAGAAGGCGAGCGGAGCAAGTGTGCCGATCGAGCGCCGCTGGACCGTCCGCGGCGACGGCGCGCTGACGCTGTCGCGCTACGGCTCGCCGTTCGCCGCCTTCGCCATCGCCGCGATTGCGGCGGGCGAGCCGACGATCACTTTGATCGATCCGCCGCGCGCCAATCTCAGCGGCTCGCTGACGCTCCATTACGCGCTCGCCGATCGCTACGGCGTGGCGAGCGCCGAGGCGGAATTCTCCAAGCCGGGCGGCGACGGCGCCGAGCCGCCGCCGCGCGCGCTGATCGAAGCGCCGAAGCCAGCGCTGCAATTGCCGAGCACGGCGAACGGCGTCGGCGAGGCGAGCACGACTAGCGATCTCTCCGAGCACCCTTGGGCCGGCGCCGAGGTCGTGATGACTTTGAAGGCGACCGGCCTTTCGGGCGCGGTCGGATCGAGCGCGCCGATCGCTCTTCGCCTGCCGGAACGCGATTTCCACAACCCCATCGCGCGCGCGCTGGTCGAGCAGCGTCGCGACCTGATTCTCGATCCCGACCACGATCGCCCGCGCCTCGCCCAAGCGATCGCCGCGCTGCTGATCGCGCCGGACGTTTTCGCCCCGCCCGCCGGCGTCTACCTCGGCCTGCGCGCCGCGCAGTCGCGCCTCGCGGCGGCGCGCGGCGACGCCGATCTCGTCGCGGTCGCCGATCTTCTCTGGGCGATGGCGGTCCAAATCGAAGACGGCGACGCCTCGCCGGCGCAGCGCGATCTCAGGGCCGCCGAGGACAAGCTGCGCGAGGCGCTGCAGCGCGGCGCCGGCGACGAAGAGATTCGCCAGCTGACCCAGGAATTGCGCGACGCCGCCGAGCGCTACATGCGCGACCTCGCGAGCCAGGCGCCCGACGCCGACGCCAACGCCGAGCCGATGGAGGAACAAGACCTCGAAAGCCTGCTCGACCGCTTTGCGGATGCGGCGCGCAACGGCGCGCGCGAGGACGCCGAGGCGATGCTCGATCGCCTGCAGACCATGTTCGAGAACATGCGCAGCGCGCATCAGGCCGAAGCGGACCCGGCGATGCGCGAAATGCGCAAGCAACTCGGCGAACTCGAAAAACTGCTGCGCGATCAACAGGCGCTGCGCGACGACACCTTCCGCCGCGATCAACGCGAGCGTCTGCGCCGCGACTCGGGCGAGGACGGCGCCGCGCCACAGGCGAACCAGGGCGCGCGGGCGGGCGAGCCGACGCTGGAACAGCGCCAGCGCGCGCTGCGCGAGCGCCTCGCCGAAATACAGCGGCGGCTCAAGGCCCTCGGCCTGAAGGGCGAAAAGGGCTTCGACGACGCCGAAGGCGACATGAAGGAGGCCGAAGGCGATCTCGAGGCTGGCCGCGAGGCGCCCGACGGCGCGCCGGGCGAGGACGGCCCGCCGGACGAGATGGGCGACACCGGCAAGGGTCGGGCGGTTGAAGCGCAGGGCCGCGCGCTCGAGGCCATGCGTGAAGGGGCGCAGGGCCTGCAGCGCCAGATGCAGGGCGACGGCCAAGGCGGATTCACGGCGACCGGTCGGCGTCCGGGCGAATTTGGACAGGGGCGCGACCCGTTGGGGCGCGAGCGCGGCGACGGGCGCGGCGCGATGGAAGGCTCGCTCCACAGCGGCGCCGACGTCGCCGAACGCGCGCGCCGCGTCCTCCAAGAACTGCGCCGCCGCCTCGCCGACCCCAACCGTCCAGGCGACGAACGCGACTATCTGGAGCGGCTGATGAAGCGCGATTGATTTTCAGCTGGCGTTTGGTTGGCCGCCGCCGGGTTCCGCCGGCGGCATACGGTTGACATCGTATGTCATTTGCGTGCGGATAAAGTGGCTCAGACGGCGGGGAAACCTGCCTGCCGCAGTTCAGAGTCCGCCGATGAACCGCAAGCAACGCCGCGTCGCTGGTAAACCTGGACAGACGTTGACCCATACGCCCGAGGGGTCCGCAGCCCTCCTTGCCCCGACGAGCCCCGCAGCGCTCTTTGCCGAGGCGTTCAAATGCTACCGGGCGGGACGACTGCCTGAGGCCGAGTCTTGGTGTCGGCGGGGGCTGGCGGCCCAACCCGACCACCCGGACGCCCTGCATCTGCTCGGCGTCATCGTCCGCCAGGCGGGGCGCCATGACGTCGCCGTCCAATTGATCAGTCAGGCGATCAGGCGGAACGGACACAATCCATTCTACTTCTACAATCTCGGCAACGCGCTGGACGCACTGGACCGGCGGGAGGAAGCGGCTGCCGCCTATCGTCAGGCGATCGCCGTGAAGCCTGATTTTGCCGAAGCGCTCTCCAACCTCGGCGATACGCTGACGAACCTGGGCAAGCTCGACGAAGCGATCGCCGCGCTTCGGCGGGCGATCGGCTTCAAACCCGACTATCCCGAGGCCTATTCGAACCTCGGCGTCGCATTGCAGATTCGAGGCAAGCTCAACGAAGCGGTCGCTGCATTTCGGCAGGCGATTGGCATCAACCCCGGTTCGACCGGAGCGCTTTGCAATTTCGGCAATGCGCTGATGAAGCAGGGCAAGTTCGACGAGGCGATCGCCGCATTGGGCCGAGCGATCGCCGTCAAGCCCGACTATGCCGAGGCGTACTCCAACCTCGGCGCCGCGCTGCAGCGCCAGGGCAAGCTCGAGGAAGCGATCGCCGCATGCCGGCGGGCGATCGCCGTCAAGCCTGACTATGCCGAGGCGTATTCCAACCTCGGCGCCGCGCTACAGCGCCAGGGCAAGCTCGACGAGGCGATCGCCGCCTATCGCCAGGCGATCGCCGTCGACCCCGACTATGCCCAGGCGCATTCGAATTTGGCCTTTTGCCTGAACTACGTTGATCGGGTCGCGGCCGAGGACGTTTTCGCCGCGCACCGCGACTGGGGCTCGTGTCTGGCCCGCCAGACGCCGCGTCCGTCCGCCTACGCCAACGACCGCCAGACGGGGCGGCGGTTGCGGATCGGCTATGTTTCGCCGGATTTTCGTCAGCATTCCGTGTCGTATTTTTTCGAACCGTTGCTGAAGGAACACGATCGGCGAGCGGTGGAAGCATTCTGTTATGCCGAGGTCGCGCGGCCGGACTGGGTGACGGCGCGCCTGGAAGGCCTCGCCGATGGCTGGCGGACCACCGTCGGGCTGTCGGACGCCGAACTGGCCGAGCGCGTCCGGGCCGACGGCGTCGACATTCTCATCGATCTCGCCGGCCATACCGAGAACAACCGGTTGGGCGTCTTCGCCCGCAAGCCGGCGCCGGTGCAGGCGACGTGGCTTGGCTACCCCAACACCACCGGCCTGGAGGTCATCGACTACCGGCTGGTCGACGCGGTGACCGATCCGGAGGGCGAGGCCGACGCTCTGGCCAGCGAGACCCTGGTGCGGCTGGCGGACGGCTTCCTCTGCTATTCGGGTTTGCCCGACGCGCCGGAGCCGGCGCCGCCGCCCTGCCTCGAAGCCGGCGCGGTGACCTTTGGCTCGGCCAACAATGCCGCCAAAGTGTCGGCTTCCGTCTTCGATGCTTGGGCGAGGCTGCTCGTCCGACTGCCCGAGGCGCGCCTCTTGCTGAAGGGCAGGCAGTTTGGCGACGCTGCGACCCGCGCCTTGTTCCTGGCTCGGCTCGGCGAACGGGGCGTGGCGGCCGACCGGGTCGAGTTGCTCGCTTGGCTGCCGGACGTGGCGGCGCATCTGGCGGTCTATCACCGCATCGACGTCGCGCTCGATCCGTTTCCCTACAACGGCGCCACCACCACCTGCGAGGCGATGTGGATGGGCGTCCCGGTGGTGACGCTGCGGGGCGATCGCCACGCCGGGCGCGTCGGCGCCAGCCTGCTCAGCCAAGTCGGCTTGAACGATCTGATCGCCGATACCGTCGGCGAGTACGTCGACATCGCCGTCGCACTCGCGAGCGATCGGGAACGCCTGGCCGACTTGCGCCGCTCGCTGAGATCGCGCATGGCGGTCTCGCCACTGTGCGACGGGCCGGCTTTCGCCCGTAAGCTCGAAGCCGCCTTCCGCCGGATGTGGCTGGGGTGGTGCGAGACGCCAAGCAGTCAGGAATAGTATCGCCTTAAGGTTCTGGCGGCGTGAAAGCGCGGTCAGCAAGCGGCGATCCGAATGAAGGTATCTCGACGTATGCGTCATATAGGGATTGGAGGACCACGCCGCCGAACGTCGGGTTTTAGGTCTTCCGCGGCTGTCCGCGGACCGCATTTGGGCTGGCCGATTTCCGCCTCGGTTTCGGACATCATGTCGTTGCACTGGAGAGGTTCGCAATCCGCTACTTGCGGACGTGGTCTGTATACGTCTTAGTGGCGGCAAACCCGATAGTTTCTTGGCTCGTGGCGGAACGTCGGTGCCGGCGGACAGTCACCGACCGAGCGTGGCTCTGGCGGTCGAGCAAAATCTGACTGACGGGCCTCAATTACACGTCGTAAGTTGGGTGGATGAAAGCCTTTTGCCGTCAGGCGGTAAGACTATATACGTGTGAGGTCGAGGATGTCGAAATCTGATCCAAAAACTATTTCCGGACCGCCGGGGCGACCGGCCGCAGCGGGCAGATCGGTCTCGACGGACGGCCCTCCACAGACCGCGTTACTTATGCAGCAGAACACTACGCTTCCTTCCAAGGCGGCTGACAGCGATTTTTTGGGTAGGTTCCGCGAAGTGATTTCTGATCCCCTCAACCTGCTAATCGACCGAATGCCAATGGCTGGCGTCGTGCGGGATGGCGAAGTCTATCTCCATAATGGCAACCGAGTCCCACTCACCGGCCAGGGTGCCTATTATGGTCCGTTCAGTCAACTTTTGGTTATCAATCGAGGTGTGCACGAACCCTTGGAAGAATTCGTCTTTCAAGAGTTGCTCAAGAGCATGCCGGATTCGCCGCTGATGATAGAACTTGGCGCATATTGGGCGCACTACTCGATGTGGCTCAAGAAAGCAAGAACAAAGGCGAATGTTATCATGGTGGAACCGGATCCGGCTAATTTGGCGGCGGGGCGGAACAATTTTGAGCGGAATGGATTTGACGGCGAATTCATCCAGGCCGCCGTGGGAAAAGATCGTTGGCAACTGGATTCATTTCTGCAAGGACGATGTATTGAACATGTAAATATTTTGTACGTCGATATCCAAGGATTAGAAGTACAGATGATCGCAGGCGCCAAAAATGCATTGGCAACTCAACTTGTAGACTATATTTTTGTCTCGACACATTCTCAAGAATTACATCGTCGAACTGTCATGGAAATCGAACGCTTGGGTTACCGTATCGAAGTTGCGAGCGATTACGACAACGAGTCAACGTCGTTCGATGGATTGGTGTTCGCATCTAGTTCTCAATCAAAACAAATGTTCCATAATTTCCTGCCTGCAGGGCGGACTAAAATTGTTGCTAGTCATCCAGACGACTTGATTCAGACTATCTTGAACTGCCGTAAAAGCGTTGTAAGGGATAAGATATCCGATCGAGGAGACGATACTAACGCACCAATTTTTGATCAAAATATTGCAATAGGTGCGCACAATGAACCCACTCTCGAAGTGTCGCTTCGTGACGGACTGACCATCGCGGCACCGGCGACATTGTCCGCCATCACCACCTATGTCCTGTTGGAGCAGGAGCAATGGTTCGAAAAGGAAATCGATTTCCTGCGCTGTTTTCTCCGGCCGGGGATGAACGCCGTCGACATCGGCGCCAACCTCGGGCTATACAGCCTGCCGATGGCGGGTCTCGTCGCTCCGGGCGGCCGCATCTTCGCGTATGAGCCCGGAACCGAAGCGCGGCAGTTGCTGGAACGCAGCCGCACCCTCAATGGCGTCGATAATCTCGAAATTGTCGGCGCCGCGGTTTCTGATGGCGAAAGAGAAGGACATCTCGCCTTCGCCGCCTCGAGCGAATTGCGCGCGCTCGCGACCGCCGACGATGGCGAACCGGTCCACATCACCAGCCTCGATGTGGAGAGCGGCGCCCGCGCATGGCCGTCGATCGATTTCGTCAAAATTGACGCCGAGGGCGAAGAGGAGCGGATCATCGCGGGTGGGCGCACTTTTTTCGCCGAGCATTCCCCTTTGACGATGTTCGAGATCAAGGCCGGCGACAAAGTGAACGAGCGGCTGTTGGAGCTTTTTCCGACTCTCGGCTATCGCGTGTTTCGCCTGCTTCCAGGGGCGCCCATTCTGGTCCCACAGGACGCGTCGCAGCCGATCGATGGATACGAACTCAATCTGTTCGCTGCGAAGCCGGACCGTGTGAGCGCCCTTTCCCGACAGCGCCTTCTGACGGAGACCATTCCGCAGTGGACGCCCGGCGCCAGCGATCGAAGACGCGCCGTGGCGTTTTGGCGACGTCAAAAATTTGCTTCTCCGGCGACCGTGTCCCGTTCGAACGGCATATCCCCAGTTTCCAATTACCAAGATAGTCTCGCCGCCTACGCCGTGTGGCGCAGCCCGGATCGGTCGGTTGCGACACGTTGCGCCGCGCTGGCGTTCGCGCTTCAAAATCTTCGCTTCCTCTGCGCACGGGCTTGCACGGCCGAACGCGCATCGACGTGGGCTCGCGTTGCGTGGGAATGGGGTGCGCGCAGCGAATGCGTCGCGGTCCTGCGGCAACTTCTTCCAATGCTGCAAAGAACGCCGTTTCCGCTCAGCGAGCCGTTTTGGCCGGCGAGTCCGAGGTTTGACGACGTCGCCCCGGGAGGCCGGCCGGCCGATTGGTTCGCGGTGGCGGCGGCCGAGCAATTCGAGCGAACCTTCAGTTTCTCATCGGCGTTCGGCGGCGCCTCTCCGGCGCTTCCGTGGCTATGCCGCCAAAATCTCGCCAGCGCGGAAATGGAGCGTCGGCGAACTCTCCTTGCCGCGCGGGCGGGCCAACGGCCGGTCGTGCCGGAACGGCTTCGCGTCATCGCGCCGGACAACTGCAACGCGGAAATCTGGCGCGCGGGCTTGGTTCCAGGCACGACGCTTGGGGCATGACGAGACGGCGCGCCACCCGGACGGGGCGAAGCTCTTCGCAATCGGCGTGGTGGTCGACCGCAGCCGAGAGCGAAAAGTTGTGTCTGGGAAGGTTCGCCCCGCTAGGCTTGGCCAAGCGGGCCGCGCCGCCTATAAGCGGCTTGGCTCCACCGCGTGGGAGGCCGCTCATGCCGTCGATCCCCAACGCCGACGTCCGAATCGCGATCGTCATGGCCGCCGTGGTCTTGACATTCGGACTCGCCAGCCGCTGGCGCGGGGCATCCGGCGATGAGTCGCAGCGGCCGCCGCGGTGGCGCGTGGGAGCGCTGTTCCTCGGCATCGTCATTATCGTCGTCATGCTATTGCCGCTAACGCGCTAGGAGCGAAGCGATGGTGCGCCTGAACAAGATCTACACTCGCACCGGCGACGACGGCACGACCGGGCTCGGCGACGGCGAGCGGCGGCAAAAATTCGACGCCCGCGTCGCCGCCTACGGCGAAGTCGACGAGACCAACTGCGCGATCGGCCTGGCGCGCTTGGCCGTGCGCGACGATCCGCGCCTCGCCGCGATCGATGCGGCGCTGGCGCGCGCCCAGAACGATCTTTTCGATCTCGGCGCCGACCTCTGCGCGCCGCCGGCGCAGGGCAAGGCTGATGCGCGGCTGCGCGTCGCGCCGATCCAGGTCGAACGGCTCGAACGCGACATCGACGCCCTCAACGCGGAGCTCGAGCCGCTGCGCTCGTTCGTGCTGCCCGGCGGAACGGGCGCCGCCGCGGCGCTGCACCAGGCGCGCGCGGTCTGCCGGCGCGCCGAGCGGCGCATCGTCGCGCTCGCGGCGACGCCGGGCGAGCCGGTCGGAGCGCCGGCGCTCGCTTACATCAATCGGCTTTCGGACTATCTGTTCGTCGCCGCGCGTTACGCCAACGATAAAGGGCGCGGCGACGTCTTGTGGGCGCCCGGCGCCGGCCAGAGCGAGAAGTGAGCGGATGAACGGCGCCGGGGGGCTCGCCGCCGCGATCGGCGCCATCAGCGGCACCTCGATGGACGGGATCGACGTCGCGTTGATCCGCAGCGACGGCCGCGCGCGCGTCGAAACCGGCCCCGGCGCGACGTTTCCCTATCCTTCGGACGTCAGCGCGGCGCTGCGCGAAATCGTCGCCGACCCGGAGCGCGCGCGAGGGCCGCTCGCGGAGCTCGAACGCGCGGTCACCGACGCGCACGTGGCGGCGATTCGCGCCTTTCTGCAACGTTTCGCCATCGACCCACGAAGCGTCGCAGCAGTTGGGCTGCACGGCCAGACGGTTCTGCATCGGCCGCGCGAAAAGGTGACCCGCCAACTCGGCGACGGCGCACGCGCGGCTAGGGCGCTCGGCATCGACGTCGTCGCCGATTTTCGCGCCGCCGACGTCGCCGCCGGCGGCGAAGGCGCGCCGCTCATGCCCCTCTACCACGCGGCGATCTGCGCAGGGATGGAGCGTCCGCTGACGATTCTCAATTGGGGCGGCGTCGGCAACGTCACCTATCTCGGCGCTCGCGGCGAGATCATCGCTTTCGACGCCGGCCCGGCCAATGCGCTGATCGACGATTTCGTCGCCAAGCGGCTGGGCGTCGGCTACGACAAGGGCGGCGCGCTGGCGGCCGCCGGGCGCGCCGATCGCGATCTCGTGGCGCGCTTCATGCGGGACGAGTATTTCGACCGCGCGCCGCCGAAATCGCTCGACCGCAATCACTTTCACCGCCTCGCGGGCGCGGTTCAGAGCCTGGGCGACGCCGACGGCGCGGCGACGCTCGCCGCCTTCACCGTCGAAGCGACCGCGGCGGCGGAGCGGCATTTCCCGGCGAAAGCGCCGCGCTGGCTGGTTTGCGGCGGGGGACGGCGCAACCTGACGCTGACGCGCGCGCTCGCTGCGCGTCTCGTGGCGCGCATCGAGCCGATCGAGGCCATCGGCTACGACGGCGACGTGGTGGAGGCGCAGGGCTTCGCCTATCTCGCGCTGCGTTCGCGCCAGGGGCTGCCGATTTCCCTGCCGACGACCACCGGCGCGCCGCGGCCGCTGATCGGCGGCGTCCTCTGGCCGGCGAAGTCGTAAGGGCGAACCGATCGTCCGGAAACGGCGTCAGGCCTTGTCGATCGCCCAGACGGACGGGCCGGCCGCGGCGAGGTAGAGGAAGACGAAGCAGTAGAGAATCGCCGGCTCGCCTTGATTGAGGACCGGGAAAAAGCTCACCGGAAAATGGGCCATGAAATAGGCTGCGGCCATGAACCCCGCGAGAATGAACGCCGCCGGGCGGGTCAGGAAGCCGACGACGATGAGCGCGCCGCCGACCAGTTCGATCGACCCGGTGACGAGCAGCAGGGTGTGGCCCAACATCTGTTCGATGCCGGGAATGACGGGAAAGTTCAGAAGCTTGCCGGTGCCGTGCTCGAGCAGCAGGAGCCCTGTCATGATGCGCAGAAGCGCTTGCAGATAGGGCGCCCAGCTCGCCGGAATGATGGTGAAGTGCATGGGGCGTCTCGTCGCTTGCGGGAAGGGTTCACGGGTCCTGCGCGGGCTCGTCGCCCGCGCGGCGCTTGAGGCCGGATCGAATGCGAGTCGCTCAGACGATCTTGGCGATCTGGTCGAACGAGAATCGCGGGCTGCGCGGGAACAGCTTGGACACGTCGCCGTAGCCGATATTGACGAGCACATTCGACTTGACCTCGGTCCCGGCGAAAAACTCGGCGTCGACTTTGGCGTTGTCGAAGCCGGTCATCGGGCCGGTGTCGAGGCCGACGGCGCGCAGCGCAAGAATGAGATAGGCGACCTGCAAGGTGCCGTTCTGAAAAGCGCTGCGCTCGGCGAACGCGGCGTTGCCGGAGAACCAGCTCTTGGCGTCGGGGGCGTGGGGGAACAGGAACGGCAGATGCTCGTAAAACCTGACGTCGTAGCCGGCGATGGCGACGACCGGCGCGCTGAGCGTCTTCTCCAAGTTGCCGGGCGAAAGCGCCGGCGCGAGGCGCTGCTTGGCCTCCTTCGAGCGCAGGAAGACGACGCGCAGCGGCGATTGATTGGCGCTGGTCGGGGCGATTTTCGCCAAATCGACGGCGTGACGCAGCAACTCGTCGGAGACCGGCTTGTCGGTGAATCCGTTATGGGTGCGCGCGTCGGTGAAAATCTGGGCGATCGCCTCGGCGGCGAGGAGCTTGTGGTGAGGCACATGAACGGTCATTGGGGTTTCCCTTAGCGAAGGTTGCGGCGCCCTCTTAGTTGGGGGTTGGGATCCATCATTGCAATCGGCAAAATTATGGTGCAATTTATCAGTTGAGGTGATGGATGTTCGATCCTCTGACGCTCGACCAGATGCGGGTTCTCGCAGCGGTCGCCGAGGCCGGCAGCTTTTCGGCCGCGGCGCGACGGCTCGGCCGGGTGCAGTCCGCGATCAGTCAGGCCGTGCAGGCGATGGAGGCGACCCTCGGCGTCCCCTTGTTCGACCGCTCGAAGCGCACCCCGGCTCTGACCGACGCCGGCCTCGCCCTCGTCAAGGACGCGCGGGCGATCCTCGAAAGCGCCCAGGCCATGCGCGCCCGGGCCGCGAGCATCGCCGAGGACGTCGAGCCGGAACTGACGCTGGCGGTCGACGCAATCTTCCCCATGCCGCTGTTGATGATGAGCCTGGGCGCGTTGCGAGGCGAATTCGCGAAGCTGCCCGCAACCCTGTTCACCGAGGCGCTCGGCGGCGCCGAACAGCGCCTGCGCGAAGGCGCGGCGCGCATGGCGATCTACACCCAGCTCGCCGGGCCGCCGCGCGACCTCAGCGCCGAGTTCCTCACCCGCATTTCGCTCATCCCCGTCGTCGCCGCCGACCACCCGCTCGCCCGAGCGCGCGCGCCGATCGCGCGCGAAGCGCTCGAACCGCACGTGCAACTGGTGCTGACCGATCGCACCTCGATGACGCAAAACATACAAGGCGGCGTGGTCGGCTCGCATATCTGGCGCTTCGCGGATCTGTCGACGCGGCTGGAGTTCCTGCTCGCGGGCTTCGGCTGGTGCAACATGCCGCGTCACTTGGTCGAGGCCCATATCGCCGCCGGTCGCCTGAAGAGGCTCGCCATCGCCGATCAGGCCCCGGTCGAATTGCCGATTTCCGTCGTGCACGAGCGGGCGCGCGCGCTCGGGCGAGCAGGGCGGTGGCTGATCGAGGACCTGCGCGAACGCCTGAAGACGTGCCCGGGCGCCACGCAGCGGCCGGCGGCGCGCGGCGGCGCCGGGCTCGCGGTTTAAGGGGAAATCGACGCGCCGCCCTCACGCCAGCCCTCTCCCACGAGCGGGAGAGGGAGCGCGTCGCTTCTCCCGCTTGCGGGAGAAGGCGCCCGCACGCCGGATGCGGGCGCGCCTATCGGTTCACTCGCCCTTCTTGGGCTTTTCCGCCTTGTCGCGGGCTTTCAGCGCGGCGCCGAGGATGTCGCCGAGCGAAGCGCCCGAGTCGGCCGAGCCGTACTGCGCAATCGCTTCCTTTTCCTCGGCCACTTCGAGCGCCTTGATCGACACCGCGATCTTGCGTGCGCGGCGGTCGAACTGGGTGATGCGCGCATCGACTTTTTCGCCGACCGAGAAACGCTCGGGACGCTGATCGCCGCGGTCGCGCGCCAATTCGCTGCGCTTAATGAACGCGTTGAGATCGACGCCGGCGATCTTCACTTCGACGCCGCCTTCCCTGACCTCGACGACCTCGCAGGTCACCACCGAGCCCTTGCGGAGTTCGCTGTCGCCGCCCTCTTCGCTCGCCTTCTTGGCCGCGAAGGGATCGTTGGCGAGCTGCTTGACGCCGAGCGCGATGCGCTCCTTCTCGATGTCGACGTCGAGGACCTTGGCGCTGACCCGATCGCCCTTCTTGTACTCCTCGATCGCCTGCTCGCCGGGGCGCGACCAGTCGAGATCGGAGAGATGCACCATGCCGTCGACGTCGCCGTCGAGACCGATGAACAAGCCAAACTCCGTCTTGTTCTTGACTTCGCCCTCGATCGTCGAACCGACGGGATGCTTGGCGGCGAAGGCCTCCCACGGGTTCTGCAGCGTCTGCTTGAGCCCCAACGAAATGCGGCGCTTGGCGGCGTCGACCTCGAGCACCTGGACCTCGACCTCCTGGCTGGTCGAAATGATCTTGCCAGGGTGGACGTTCTTCTTGGTCCACGACATCTCGGAGACGTGGATGAGGCCTTCGATGCCCGGTTCCAGCTCGACGAAGGCGCCGTAGTCGGTGATGTTGGTGACCCGCCCCTTGAGGCGTTGACCGACGGCATAGCGCGTCTCGATCGCCGACCAGGGATCTTCCTGCAGCTGCTTCATGCCGAGTGAGATGCGGTGGGTCTCGTGGTTGATCTTGATGATGCGCACTTTCACCGTCTGGCCGATGCTCAACACTTCGGTCGGGTGGTTGACGCGCCGCCAGGCTATGTCAGTGACGTGCAACAGGCCGTCGATGCCGCCGAGGTCGACGAACGCGCCGTAATCGGTGATGTTCTTCACGGTGCCGTCGATCACCTGGCCTTCGGCGAGGTTGGCGACGATCTCGTGACGCTGCTCGGCGCGGCTCTCTTCGAGCACGGTGCGGCGCGACACCACGATGTTGCCGCGGCGACGATCCATCTTCAGGATCTGGAACGGCTGCGGGACGTTCATCAGCGGCGCGACGTCGCGCACCGGTCGAATGTCGACCTGGCTGCGCGGCAGGAACGCCACGGCGCCGTCGAGATCGACAGTGAAGCCGCCCTTGACCTGATTGAAGATGACGCCCTCGACCTTCTCGTTCTTCTCGAACGCCTGCTCGAGCTTGACCCAGCTCTCCTCGCGGCGCGCCTTGTCGCGCGAAATGACCGCTTCGCCGAGCGCGTTCTCGATGCGCTCGAGGTAGACCTCGACTTCGTCGCCGACCTTCGGCGCGGGATCGCGGCCGTGATTGGTGAATTCCTTCAGCGCCACGCGGCCCTCGGTCTTCAGGCCGATGTCGATGAGCGCCATGTCTTTTTCGATCGCGACGACCCGGCCCTTGACGACGGAGCCTTCGAAGGCCTCATCCTCGCCGTAGGTCTCGTTCAATAAAGCGGTGAAATCCTCGCGCGTCGGCGCGGAGGCGTCAGGTTCGGACATTGTCTCTCCTAAGAAGCCCAATCGGGCGGCGCCGGCGGGGTTGGCGTTGACGGGAAGCTCCCTTCGCCGGATCAGGCCCTCGCAAGCGCTTCGCTTCGCAGGGCCCATCGCCGCCTCTTCAAAAGGCGGGCCGGCGCAGGCGCCGGCGTCGGGAACTCATCGGTTCGCGCGCCCAAACGGTTGAGAACGGGCGCGGCCGTCGACTAGCAAGATTGGGCGCGGCGGGCAAGGGGAATATCGCGATTCTCCGCGCGAGGCGGCGCGCCGGGGTCAGCGCGGCGCGTCGCCGCGGCGATAATCGAGCGTGATTTCGTCCATCTTCCGTTTGAGTTCCGGATCAAGCTTGTAGGTCGCCGCCGCCAAAGTGTCGTCCAGTTGCTCCGGGCGGCTCGCCCCGAGAAGCGGCGCGGTGATCGCGGGGTTGGCGAGCGCCCAAGCGATCGACAAGGTGGTTAACGGGCTTCCCGCCTCGCGAGCGAGGCGTTGCAGAGCGGCGACGGTCGCGAACGCGCGTTCGTTCCAGTAGCGGCTCTGATAGACCTCGGCGATCGACCCCAACGTAAAGCGCGTGCCGGGCGTCGGCGCGGCGTCGGGCTTGTGCTTGCCGCTCAGCAGGCCGCCTGCGAGCGGATTGTACGGGATCACGCCCAGGCCTTGTTCCGCGGCGAGCGGCAGCAGCTCGCGCTCGATCTCTCGGAACAGCAGACTGTAACGCGGCTGGATCGAGACCGGGCGCGCCCAACCCTTGAGATCGGCGCGGCCCAAGGCGATCGCGACCCGATAAGCGAGGAAATTGGAGACGCCGACGTAGCGCGCCCGGCCCGACTTGACGATGACGTCGAGCGCCGCCAACGCCTCATCGAGCGGTGTCGCTCGGTCGTCGGCATGGAGCTGGTAAAGGTCGATGTAGTCGGTCTGCAGGCGGCGCAGCGACGCGTCGACGGCGTCGAGAAGGTGTTTGCGCGAGGCGCCGTGGTCCCACGGATGGAGCCCCATAGCGCCAACCGCCTTGGTCGCCAGGATGAACGAGCCGCGCTGGCCTTTGAGCCAGCGGCCGACGATTTCCTCGGTGCGCCCGACGGTCGTCAGGTCGCCGCCGACCGGATAGACGTCGGCGGCATCGAACAGGGTGACGCCCGCCGACGCCGCCTTGGCCATGATCTGGCGCGCGACGGCTTCCTCGGTCTGCAGACCGAATGTCATCGTGCCAAGCGCGAGGCGCGAAATCGTGAGGCCGGTCCGGCCAAGTTGGGCGGTGGGCATGCTCATGCGGATGCGCCTTCGACTTGAATTTGCGCGCCGGGGGCAAGCGGTCGCCGTCCCCCCAGCGCTGTCCGACGGCGGTTCGGACGAGAGAAAATGGCCGACCACGCGGCGCGGCGCAAATCACTTCCGCGTCGTCCGCAGGCGCGCGCCTCTTGCAGCCCGGATCGAGGCGTGGGCACAATGGGGCCCAACCGCCTCCAAGCCCGGATTGCCCCGCCATGCCGCATCTGTTCAGCGCGCTTCGCCTGCGCGACGTCACGTTCGCCAACCGCATCGGCGTTTCACCGATGTGTCAATATTCCTGCCTCGACGGCTACGCCAACGATTGGCATTTCGCCCACCTCGCGGCGCGGGCGATCGGCGGCGCGGCGCTGGTGTTCACCGAAGCGGCGGCGGTCTCGCCGGAGGGGCGGATCTCGCCGCAGGATCTCGGCGTCTGGAGCGAGAAGCACTTCGAGCCGCTCGCGCGCATCGCCCGCTTTCTCGACGGGCAAGGCGCGATCGCCGGGATTCAACTCGCCCACGCCGGGCGGAAGGCGAGCGTCTATCGACCGTGGTCGGGTGAGGGCGCCGTGCCCGAAGCGGAGGGCGGATGGCGCCCGGTCGGGCCGAGCGCGATTCGCTTCGGCGAGAGCTACGCGACGCCGGAGGCGCTGAGCCTCGAGCGCATCGCGGCGCTGCAACAGGCGTTCGCGACCGCGGCGAGCTGCGCCTACGCCGCCGGCTTCCGCGCCATCGAGATTCACGCCGCGCACGGCTACCTGGCGCACCAGTTTCTTTCGCCGCTGAGCAATCGCCGCGCCGACGCCTATGGCGGCTCGTTCGACAATCGCGCACGGTTCTTATGCGAATGCGTCGCCGCGGCGCGCCGGGCCCTCCCCGAAAAATGTCCGCTGTTCGTGCGCATTTCCGCGACCGATTGGACGGAGGGCGGTTGGGACGTCGACCAGTCGGTCGAACTGGCGCGCCGGCTCAAAGGCCTCGGCGTCGACGCGATCGACTGCTCGTCGGGCGGCAATGTCGAAAAGGCGAAGGTTCCCGCCGGCCCCGGCTACCAGGTCCCGTTCGCCGAGCGGATCAAGCGCGAAGCGGACATCGCGACCGCGGCGGTCGGCATGATCGCCACGGCCGCTCAGGCCGACCAGATCGTCCGCGCCGGCCAAGCCGATCTCGTGCTGA
The DNA here is from genome assembly GCA_050015575.1 of Roseiarcus sp. Classification (GTDB taxonomy): domain Bacteria; phylum Pseudomonadota; class Alphaproteobacteria; order Rhizobiales; family Beijerinckiaceae; genus Roseiarcus. The sequence goes on from JBEKBD010000013.1 coordinate 19,825, forward strand.
TGGGGCGCGAGCTGCTGCGCGACCCCTATTGGCCGCTGCACGCCGCGCACGAACTCGGCCTCCCGGCGCCGTGGCCGGCGCAATACCTGCGCGCCGTCCCGGCCGGCGCGCCGACGCGCGCGCCCGCGCACGCGATCGACTGAGGGCGAGGAGGCGCTTTGCGTTTGGCGCCTGTCGCCGAGCCTCGGCGAACGTGTCGCCAACGACAGTTTGCCAAAAGCCGATCCGTGTCCCGCGCCAGGGAATCTCAACGGCTTGGGCGCCGTTTTCGGTCCCGCTTTCGGCGACGCGCGGCGCCGAAGGGCTGACGGCGGCAATGTATATCCTGTCCGCCGCGATCTGATCCCGGCGCCGCGCCAAGCCCAAGGCAAGGGCATGCAAGCGGGCGCAAGAAGCGTCGACGCGGTTATAGAGGTTATAGGTAAGACGGATATCCGAGCAACGGAAGCAACTTGCTCAGGATCGACGCCAAACAGACCAGCACGACCAGCAGCTTGAGGAGCCGCGCCAGCCGCGCATCGCGACAGAATTTATCGATGACCCAAAACAGGATCGCGCCGATGACGATTGTAATGAGAATTCCGATAACCAGCGAGATCATCGCGACCCTCCCTCGATTTCGCCGCCGTGCGCCGGATGACGGCGTCGACGAGCCTGAGAATGTCGCCCTTGACGGACTTTTGCAATCCTGAAACGTCGCCGCGGCTCACGGATGCGTTTCGGAGCGAGCCGGCGGCGGCTCAGGCTGGGTCGACCGCTTACCCAACCCGCGTTTCGGCCAACAGCCTCAATTAAGGGGGTTAAGCAAGCTGTCGCCGCAACCCCCCGACCTCGCGCCGGCTGATCGCCGACGCCCCCGCCGATCGCCCAATACCCACGCCCTGCGGAAACCGCTACAACACGGGCCTACCAGCGATAGCGAACAGCCGGCGGGGAGGCGGCGGGGCCATGGCGGAGACATTCGATGCGGCCAACGCGCCGTTCGATCGGCTGAGCCCGAGCGAGGTCGACGCGGCGCGCGCGGCGCTCGACATCGGCTACTTCCGCCCCGGCGAGACGATCATAGCGCGCGGCGGCGCGCCGGACTGCCTGTTCGTCGTCATCAAGGGCTGCGTCGAAGAGCGCGACGGCGAAGAGCTGATCGCCTTGCGCGGCCCCGGCGATTGCTTCGACAGCCGCGCCGTGGTGCAGGGCGGCGGCTCGAACGCGTTCGTCGCTCGCGAAGAGACGCTGTGCAACCTGCTGCCGCGCGACGTCACGCTGCGGCTGATCAACCGCAACGCCCGCTTCGCCGCCTTCTTTTACCGCGACATCTCGCGCAAGCTCGACGCGGCGACGCGCGAAGAGGAGACGGCGCGCCTGAGCCCGACGTTCGACGCGCGCGTGCGCGATCTGCCCTTGCATCGCGCCGTGTTCGTCGAGGCTGCCGATTCGATCGAGCGCGCCGCCCGGAAGATGCGCGAGGTCGACGCTAAAGCCTTGTTCGTCCGCGACGGCGAGCGCGTCGGAATCATCACCGGCACGGATCTTTCGAACGCGGCGATTCTCAAACGCCTGCCGATCGAGACGACCGTGGCCGGCGAGACCCAATACAACGTCGTCTCGGTCGCCCCCAACGACTTCGTTTCGATGGCGCTGCTGCAGATGACCAAGCACAACAAGCGCCGCGTCGCCGTGCTCGACGACGGCCGTTATGTCGGCATTGTCGAAGACGTCGACCTCTTGAGCTTCCTCGCCGGCAATTCGCAACTCGTCGCCGCCCGCATCGACCGTGCGTCGAGCGTCGCCGAACTCGCCGTCGCCGCCGGCGGCATCGAGGGCCAGACGCGGATGCTGCGCCGCCAGGGCGTCAAGATCGAGGTCGTCGCCGAAATCGTCTCCGACCTCAATCGGCGCCTGCTCGCCAAGCTGTTCGCCGTCGTCGCGTCGCCGGCGATCCACGACCGCGGCTGCCTCATCGTCATGGGCAGCGAGGGGCGCGGCGAGCAGACTTTCCGCACCGATCAGGACAACGGCCTGATCCTTTCGGCGCCCGCGCCGGACGACGAATTGCAGGGGTTCCGCGTCGCCTTTTCAGGAGCGCTGGAGAGCTTCGGCTTTCCCCCCTGCCCCGGCAATGTGATGGTCGTCAATCCGGCGTGGTCGAAGACGATCGACGATTACCGCGCGGACATTCGTCGGTGGCTCGCCATGCCCGACGAACGCGCGCACATGAACGTCGCGATTCTCTACGACGCCGAGGCGGTCGCCGGCGACGCGGAGTTGCTGCGCCGCACGAAATCGGAGCTGATCGAGGCGGTGAGCGGCGAGCGGGCGTATCTCGCCCATTTCGCCCGCGCCGTCGACGCGTTCCCGACGCCGATCGGCCTGTTCAGCCATCTCGTCGCCGCGAAAGGCCAGGGCGATGCGCTCGATCTGAAGAAAGGCGGCGTCTTCCCCGTCGTCCACGGCGTGCGCGCGCTGGCGATCGAGCGCGGCCTGCTCGAAACCGGCACCAGCGCCCGTATCGCGCGCCTGGCCGAACTCGGCGCGCTGACGCCGCACTTCGCGCGCGAGCTGACGCAGGCGCTGCGCTATCTGATGACGCTGCGCCTCGACGCCGAGCTCGCCGAGGCGCCGTCCGGCGGCCTGGCGGCGCCAAGCGAACTCTCCAGCATGGAGCGCGACCTGCTGCGCGACGCGTTCCAGATCGTCAAGCGCCTGCGCGAAATCGTTCGCCGCCATTTCAACCTCGCGATGTTCTGACGATGCCGCTGCGCTGGATCAGACGGCCCTTGCAACTGGCGATGCTCAAAGAGCCCGCGTATCGCTTTTTGTTCGACCCCGCCCCGCCCGACGAAGCGGTTTCGATCGACTGCGAGACGACCGGGCTCGATCGGCGCAAGGACGACATCGTCACCGTCGCCGCGATCCGGATTCGCGGCGCGCGCATCCTGACCAGCGAGCGCTTCGAGGCGACGCTGCGCCCGCAAGCGCGCATGAAGCCCGCCGCGATCAAGGTTCATCGCCTGCGCGAGACCGACGTCGCCGAGGGACGCGACATCCGCGCCGTGCTTCCCAATCTCCTCAAATTCATCGGCTCGCGCCCGCTGGTCGGCTATTACCTCGAATTCGACGTCGCGATGCTGAACCGGCACGTGCGCCGCCTCATCGGCGTCGGCCTGCCCAATCCAAGAATCGAGACGTCGGCGCTCTATTACGAGCGCAAATACGGCGACGCGCCGCCCGGGGCGCAGGTCGATCTTTCCTTCGCCAGCTTGCTGGCCGATCTCGACTTGCCGATGCTCGACCAGCACGACGCCTATTCCGACGCGCTGATGACGGCGATGATCTATCTGGCGCTGCGCGACCGCCAAGCGCGCGGCGCGCGCATCCCGCGTCAGCGCTTCCATGGCGTGCGGCATTTCGAGGCGGGCTGAATCGCGCTGGACTGAGAAGAGCGGAGACCGGTCTCGCCACGGAGACGGGACCCGCCGGCAAACGAAGGCCAATCCCGATGTCGACGAAACGGGATCGGCGCTAATCGAACAATTCGCAATCGTGCCCGTCCGCCGCGTGCGAATCGGCTTCCTTCGCTTCGATTTGCGCGAGATTGGACGCGAGTTCGTGCAGATCGACCGACGAACTCGCCCCTTTCGGATCGGCCAGCCACTCCGGCGGAACGGCGCGCGCCAATTTCTCCAGGAACTCGGCGATGCCCGCGACTTCCTGATTGGCGCGATCGATGTCCTGCAAGTCGTGGAAATGCGCCGAGGTCGGCGAGGCCGATTCGAACACCAGCCTGCCGACGGCGACGTCGACCTTCTCCAGCCTTCCCGAGACTTTGCGCAGCTCTTCGGTGACGCGCAGAAGCGTGGTCGCCATGGGGGACAATGGGGTTTTCTTCAACGCTCTCTCCGACGCTGTCTCGAGTTGCGGCCTTGCGCGTTCAGAACAGTTCGACGTCGCCGAAGCTGCCTCTCTTCGGAGTCTTGGCGAGATCCGCCTTGTCGATGGCGGGGCTCGCGGCGACGTAGCTCTGCCTGGCGCGGCCCGACACCGGCCAATATTGAAGCCGACGCCCCTGTTGTCCGCCGAGGTCCTTGCTGACCAGCTTGATGCCCTCGTACTTCAGATAACGCTCGGCGAATTCGGCGTTTTTCTGACCGATGTCGGAAAGGCCGGTCATCATGCGCGCGCCCCCGAACAGCTTCGCTTCCAACCGATCGCGCTGCGCTCCTTTCTTCATCAGCCCGTTCACCAGCAGCTCCATCAAGTAGTCGCCGTATCGCTCGACTTCGGCCGAATGCGACTTCGAGTCCTCTCCGGGCAGAAGAAAATGGTTCATCCCTCCGACCCCGGCGACGGGATCGCGGATGCAGGCCGCGACACAGGAGCCGAGCAGGGTCGACACCACCACGTCGGGATCGTCGGTGACGCGGAATTCGCCCTGGACGATGTGAATTCGACGCTGCGGGCGTTCGTTGTCCATCACGCCAACTTTCCAAACACCGCCTCGATGGCGGCTCGCAACGAAGCGACGGTGAAGGGCTTGGTGATGTAGTTGTTCATGGCGTACTGCCGGCCTCGCTCGATTAGGGTTTTGTCGGGGCTGCCGGTCACCAGAATAAAGCCGATGCGCGCCGTCGAAGGGTTCTGGCGCAGACCCTTGAGCAGCGCCAGCCCGTCGAGTCCCGGCATATTCATGTCGGATATGACGAGATGCACCGGCTGCGCCTTCAGCGTGTTCAACGCCGCCAAGCCGTCTTTGGCGATCGTCACGCCGCGCACGCCCATCTGATCGAGCGCGTCGACGATGAGAGCTCGGCTGACCGACGTGTCGTCGACCACCATAACTCGGAGTTTTTCCGCGACCGACATGGCTCAATTCTTTCCGTTTGGCGCTGAGGTGAGGCTCAGGATTTCCGTCCCGATCCCGCCGAGCGGCATTTGCGTCTCGACCGCCCCGCACTCGAAGGCGACCTTCGGCATGCCGTAAACGACGCTGGTCGCTTCGTTCTGGCCGATCGTCCTCGCCCCGGAGCGACGCATGGCGAGCAACCCCGCGGCGCCGTCCCTGCCCATGCCGGTCAGGATGACGCCGACCGCTTTGGGGCCGCACGACTTGGCTACCGAGGCGAACAGCACGTCGACCGACGGACGATGGCCGTTGACGAGATCGTCGTTCTGCAAACGACACCGCCAATGGTTCGAACTCGACACCTCGAGGTGGGTGGCGCTGCCGGGCGCGAGATAGACGCGGCCGACATCGAGCGGCGCCCCGTCTTCGGCTTCGGCGACGCGAGCGCCGGTCAGTCCATCGAGGCGTCGAGCGAACGACTTGGTGAACGGCGTCGGCATGTGCAGCGTGATCACCGTCGGCGGGCAATTGGTCGGATAGCCCGTCAGGATCGCAATCAAGGCCTCGACGCCGCCGGTCGAGGCGCCGATCGCGACGATCCTCCCGTCCGGGCGATAGGGCGCGCAGGGTTCGCACGCGGAGCGGTCCTCGCCCCGGACATGCGGTCGCGCCGCGCGGTCGTCCGCCCGCTTGTGCATCCGCGCGGCCGCAGCCGACTTCACTCGGGCCGGCAGGTCGTCGAAGGAATGGGGATGCTCGATCGACGGTTTGCCGATGCAGTCGACGGCGCCGAGCTCCATCGCCTTGATCGTGGCGCTCGCCCCTCGCGCCGTCAGACTCGAGACCATGACGACGGGAAACGGCCTCAAGCGCATGACCTTGTCGAGAAACTCGAGCCCGTCCATTTTCGGCATCTCGACGTCGAGCGTCATGACGTCGGGATTGAGCGCCTTGATGGCTTCGCGGGCCTCCAAGGGATCGGACGCCTGTCCGACCACGACGATCTCGGCGTCGCTCGACAGCGCGGCCGAAATCAAGCCGCGCATCGTGGCCGAATCGTCGACGACGAGGACGCGGATCGGCGTCATGCGTCGCTCCCGCGGCTCAGCCTATAGGCGGTGACGCCGGAGCTGACGAGCCGCGACGCCGCAGGTCCGGTCACCCGTTCGGAATGGCCGATATAGAGCCAGCCATTGGGCTCCAACTTCGATGCGAACTTGCTCCACACCCTCTGCTGCGTCGGCTCGTCGAAGTAGATGACGACGTTCCGGCAAAAAATGGCGGCGAATCTTCCCGGCATCGGCCAATCGGCGTTCAGGTTCAACGTCCGGAAGGAAACCAACCGCCTGAGTTCGTCGGCGGCCATCCATTCCTGGCGCGGCCTGTCCGAGGCGCAAACGAAATATCGTTTGCGCAGGAGGTCCGGAACGTCCGCCAGCGCAGCCTCGCCATAGACGCCGCGCTGACCTTCGGCGACCACCCGCGGGTCGATGTCGGTCGCCAAGATCTTGACGTCGAGCGCGGCGGCTTTGGGATCGAGCGAGAGAACGGTCAGCGCGATCGAATAGGGTTCCTGGCCGCTCGAGCACGCGGCCGACCACAACCTGACTCGCGCGCCGTGGCGCGCGGCCTCCAGGAGCGAGGGCAGGACATGGGTCTTGAGATGCTCGAAATGATGCGGCTCGCGGAAGAAGCGGGTCACGTTGGTCGTCAGCGCCGACAGCATTTCCAGGCGCTCGTCCGCTCCCCCGGGCGCGCCCACCAGATCGCAGTAGTCGTGAAAGCTCTCCAGGTTCAACTTTCGCAGTCGTTTGACCAGCCGCGAATAGACCAGAGTCGCCTTGGTTTCCGGTAGATAGATGCCCGCGTCGGCGTAGAGCATCGCCGCGATCTCCTCGAAATCGCGATGCGACATCGTGAAGTCGCCCGAGAACAGCGGTTCGCGGGTGCCATATTCGGCTGTGGCGGCGTTTCGACCCGTCATGCCGCCTTCTCCGCCGGCGCCGACATCAGGCTGTCGAGTTCGATGAGGCCGATCATGCGCCCGTCGATCGCGAGCACGCCACGAACGAAGGACTTGACGACGTCGGTGGCGATGTCGGGCGTCGGTTGAATGTTTTCCGTCGACTGGGTGAGGATGTCGGAGACCGCGTCGACGAGCAGGCCGATGATTTGGCCGGCGAACTGAACGACGATGATGACTTGGCGCACCGTCGCCTCGATAGGCGGAAAGCCGAGGCGTTCGGCCAGATCCACGATCGGCAACACGGAGCCGCGCAAGTTGATGACCCCGCGCACGTAGGAGGGAGCATGGGGCAGCGCCGTCGCCGGCGTCCAACCGCGGATTTCGCGCACGCTCATGATGTCGATGCAGAATTCCTGGGCTCCGATGCGGAACGCGACGAACTCGCAGGCGGAGCCCCCAGCGGCGGGGTTGTTCTCGGTCATGGCTCAACCCGTTGCGGCGAGAAGGGGTTCCGACGCGGGCGCGGCGCGGTTGGTGCGCGCCACGAAGGTGTCGATGTCGAGGATGAGGGCGACTCGCCCATCGCCGAGAATGGTTGCCGCGGCGATGCCCGGGACTTGGCGATAATTCGCTTCCAGGCTCTTGATTACGACCTGCCGCTGATCGTGGATTGCGTCGACCACCAGGGCGCAACGCGTGCTCACCTCGGTCTCGACGACCAGAACGACGCCGTCGAACGGATCGGCCGCGGCCGTGCGGTAGCCGAGTTCTTGTCCGACGTCGATCAGCGGCGCGAACCCGCCGCGATCGGAAATGACTCGCGCGTTGACTCCGATCGCGTGGACGTCGCTGCGCTTCGGCCTGAGCGTCTCGACGATCGCCGTCAGCGGCACGACCAACGTCTGATCCGCCACCTTGACCACCATGCCGTCGAGCACCGCCAGCGTGAGCGGCAAGCTGAGCGAAAACGTCGATCCGTAGCCCGGTCGGGAGGCGATCGAAATCCGACCGCCCAGCGCCTGGATCGAGCGCTTGACGACGTCCATGCCGACGCCCCGACCGGAAATGTTCGACACCGTCGTCGCCGTGGAGAAGCCGGGAAGAAACAGCAGATTGTCGATTTCGCCGTCGCTGAGCTGCGCATCGGCCGCAATCAATTCCTTCTTGACGGCGATGTCGCGAACCCGCGCCCGGTCGATCCCGGCGCCGTCGTCCGACACCTCGATGACGATTCGCCCCGAGCGGTGCGCCGCCGACAACTTGACCTCGCCTTGGGCGGCTTTGCCCGCCGCTGCACGGGCGTCGGGCGCCTCGACGCCGTGATCGACCGCGTTGCGGACCATATGGGTGAGCGGATCGGCCAAGCGCTCGATGACGGTTCTGTCGACTTCGGTCGCGTCGCCCTCGGTTCTCAGCCGCACCGACTTTCCCGTGGCGTCGGTCAATTCGCGGATGATGCGCGACATGCGCTGGAACAGCGGCTTCACCGGCTGGGCGCGGATCGCCATGACGCCTTCTTGAATTTCCCGCGTCAGTTGTTCGAGCGCGCCGAGGCCCGCGGCCACGCTTGAAGATCGCGCCAGCCCCGCCTCCATCACCCGTTGCGAAAGCATCGCCTGATTGATCACCAGCTCGCCGACCAGATTGATCAGTCGATCGACGCGCTCGAGATCGACGCGGATCGTCGACGCCGCGGCTTCGGCCTTTCCTGGTTCCGATCGCGCCTTTTCCGCCTCCGGCGTCGCCGCTGTCGTCCCCGCGGGAAGCGCGTCGTCCTCCCGAGCGCCCTCGCCGTCGGTCGGCGCGCGATCGTTTTCGGGCGGATCGGCGACGACCGGCGCGCTCGGCGCCGGCCGCGTATCGTCGCGCGGCGGAACCTGTGCGCGCCGAGGCTGCTCGTTTTTCGCGGACGAACGCGCCGACGCGATTTCGAGTTCGCAATCGTCCACGACGAATTCGAACAGTTCGTGGATCGACTCGACGTCCTCCTTGGTGGACAGCTCGACGCGCCAACGGAGATAAGCGCCTTCCGGATCGAGTTTGTCGAGCGGCGGCAAGGATCCGGCGTCGCAGGAGATCGAAACGTCCCCCATGCGCGCGAGTTCGCGCAGCAGCCGAAGGGCTTCGTTGCCCTTGCGATAGAGATCGGGCATCGGCGTGAATGTGATCACGTAGCTCGCCGCGCCCGGCTCGACGACCTCGGGTTCGTCGTCGATGGACAGCATCAGCGGCTGAAAGTCGAGCGGCTCGGCGCCTGCACCGCTTTCGCCCCGATCAGGCGCTTCGCGCGTGTCGTTGGTGAAGCTCTTCAACTCGTCGATCAACGACTCCATGCGCGCCTCGTCGACCGGCTCGTCGGTCCGGGCCGCCTTCACCAGGTCCGCCAAGACGTCGGCGCAGCGAAGCATCGTCTTCAGGACGGCGGCCGTCGGCGCGAGCTTGTCGCTGCGAACGAGGTCGAGCGCGGTCTCGAACGTGTGCGCGAAACGCACCAGTCGATCGAGCTTGAACGCTCCCGCGCCGCCCTTGATCGAATGCACCGCGCGAAATACGGCGTTGACCGTCTCGGAGTCGGCGGCGCCTTCCCCCATCGCCTCGAGGCCGGCCTCGAGTTCGCCCAGTTGCTCCTCGCACTCCTGGAAGAAGGTCTCGCGGATCGCCGCCATCGTGTCCATTGAAGAATCCTCTGGCGTTCAGGCGGCTACGCGGCGCACGACGTCGACCAGTTTAACCGAGTCAAACGGCTTGACGATCCAGCCCGTCGCGCCGGCGCGCCGCGCGATGTTCTTTTTCTCCGCCGAACTCTCGGTCGTCAGCACCAGGATCGGGACGCCGAGAAACCGATCGTCTTTGCGGACGCGCTCGATGAAACCGAAACCATCGAGCTTGGGCATATTGATGTCGGTGATGATCACGCGCGGCGCTTCTTGCGACAGGACCTCGAGGCCATGCATGCCGTCGACCGCCTGCACGACGCGATAGCCCGCCTCGGTCAGCGCGACCTTCAACATGTCCCGCATGGTGCGGGAATCGTCGACGGTCAGAATCGTTATGCACATTGCGGTTGTTCTCCACTCGTAAGCGTCGTCAAATCGATGCCGAGAAGGCGCAAGTCCTCGATCATCCGCGGAGCGCAGTTGACGATCGAGAGGGCGACCCCGTCGGCGCTCCATGTTCGCTTGGCGGACAGGAGCACCTGAACGCATTGGGCGCCCAATTGATGGACCGATGAACCGTCGACGACGATCGGCTTGCCGCGGCGCTCCAGCAACGCCTGAGCGAGCGGCCTCGCGGCGGGAAGATCGAGACATTGGGGCAGCCGAAACGCCCCCTCCGGCTCGGCCCCCGCCGGCGTCGCGGCGAGCGCGGCCGCGGCGGGGGAATCGAGACGTCGGGGCGGCGGCGACGCCGCTTCCGGCCCGGCCTTCGCCGGCGCGGCGGCGGCGAGATCGAGACCTCCCACCACCGACAGAACTTCTTTGGGCCCGCGCCTCGATCCCGTCAGGTCGACTTTGGGATAGTATTCGGCTTTGGCCGGCCGACCTTTGCGCGCCCGTCGCTGCCCCATGGATTCCTTAGCCATCACGTCGCCCCGCCATTTCCTTGCCCTCGACCGCCCACGCTAGGCGGCCGCGCCGCGAAGGCGGCGGGGCCTGCAGACGAAACGGGGCGCGCGCCGACGCCAGTCCGCGGCGCGATCTCGAGAGACTTCAGAAAATTCGGGGACAATTCCTTCTCCTTGCGACGGCGAGGCCGAGCGTGGCCGCGGCGACCACGCCGGAGGAAGGCCGAGCGACCCGCCTCGACGTCCGGCGACGCCGAACGAGGCGCCTTCCGACGGATCGGGTAACCAACGAACAAAGAGCATGGCGCGGCCTCTCGCAGCGAACCGATTGCGACCGAACCCGGCGCTCCGTTGGCCGCGACGCGCCAAGCCGCATCAGCGCTTGGAGGTGACGATCAACCGAAAGCGATCGAATTCGACCGTGGGCATGTCGGCTCGAGGCGCGACGCGAGCGAACGGCTTCATGCCTCAGACGCCTTCGGGCGAAGGCGATTTCTGTCGGACGCGTCAATAGTCCTAACCAGGATTGGTTGCTCGATGATTAAAATGCCGCGCGGTCAAGGCCATAGGCCGCCTCCGCCGGCGGGGTCGACGGCGCGGCGGGCGGGCGCCCGCGCTCTAAGCCGGCGCGCCGCTTCAGCCCAGCGCCTCGAGTTCGCCGATCATGCGCTCGATCAGCGACAGCCCGATCCTCCAGAACCCCGGATCGCGGGCGTCGAGGCCGAAGGGCGCGAGCAGCTCGGCGTGATGCTTCGTGCCTCCGGCCGCGAGCATCGCCAGATAGCGCTCCGCGAAGCCCTCGTGCGCGCGCTCGTAGACGCCGTAGAGCGAATTCACCAGGCAATCGCCGAACGCATAGGCGTAGACGTAAAATGGAGAATGAATGAAATGGCCGATATAGCTCCAATAGGTCTCGTAGCCGGGCCCCAGCCTGATCGCCGGCCCCAGGCTTTCCGCTTGCACGTCCAGCCAAAATCCGCCGATCGTCTCGGCGGTCAATTCGCCGTTCTTGCGCTCGGTGTGGACCTTGCGTTCGAACTTGTAGAACGCGATCTGCCGCACGACGGTGTTGAGCATGTCCTCGACTTTGGCCGCCAGCATCGACTTGCGCATCGCCGGATCGTCGGTCGAGGCGAGCAACGCACGAAAGGTCAGCATCTCGCCGAATACCGAGGCCGTCTCGGCGAGCGTCAGGGGCGTCGGCGCCATCAGCGCGCCGTTGGGCGCGGCGAGCACCTGGTGCACGCCGTGCCCCAGTTCGTGCGCGAGCGTCATGACGTCGCGCGGCTTGCCGAGATAATTGACCAGCACGTAAGGGTGCGCCGACGGCGTCGTCGGATGCGCGAAGGCGCCGGGCGCCTTGCCCGGCCGCGCCGGCGCATCGATCCAGCCTTCGTCGAAGAACCGGCGCGCGATGTCGGACATATCAGGCGAAAAGCCGCGATAGGCGTCGAGCACCGTGTCGCGCGCCGCGCTCCAGCTGAAGACGCGCGCCGGCGCGTCGGGCAGCGGCGCGTTGCGGTCCCAATGATCGAGCTGGGTCTTGCCGAACCAGCGCGCCTTGAGCGCGTAATAACGATGCGAAAGCCTGGGATAAGAATCGGTCACCGCGGCGACCAACGCCTCCACAACCTCGCGCTCGACGCGATTGGCCAAATGACGCGAATCGGCGATGTCGTCGAACTTGCGCCAGCGGTCTGAGATTTCCTTGTCCTTGGCGAGCGTGTTCAAGATCAGCGTGAACACGCGCAGATTGGCGGCGAGCGTCGCGGCGAGCGAATGGGCGGCCGCCTCGCGCTTCTTCGCGTCGGCGTCCTGCATCTTGGCGAGCAGCGGCTCCAGCGTCAGCTCCTCGCCCTCGAGGGCGAAGCGCAGCGAAGCGAGCGTGTCGTCGAACAGCCGGTTCCAGGCGGCGACTCCCGAGACCGACTTTTCCAGGAACAACTGCTCGATTTCGTCGGCGAGCTGGTGCGGGCGTTCCTTGCGGATGTCCGTGAGCCACGGGCGATAATGGGCGAGCCGCGAGCCGCGCATCGCCGCGTCGAGAACGGCGTCGTCGAGGCGATTGAGCTCGAGTTCGAAGAACAACAATTCTCCCGCCAGCGCAGTGACCTTTTCCTGCGCGTCGCCATAGAATTTCGCCCGCGCGACGTCGCTGGAGTCGCCCGCGTAGAGCAGCGACGCGTAGGATAGGATCCGCCCCATCAGGTCCTGCAGCGCTTCGTAGGCGCTGACCGCCGCAGCGAGGCGCTTGCCCGCGTCCGCCCCCTTGGCGAGTTCGGCGAGCTTGCCCCGATAGGTCGTCGCGAAGCTCGCGGCTTCCGCGGCGGCGCGCTGCAGATCGGCGGCGAAGCGCGGCGAGTCCATACCTTCGTAGAGGTCGTCGAGGCGCCACTGCGGCAGCGCGCCGAGATCCGGGGCGTCGCCATCTCCGGCGTTCGCCTCTCGCCCGCCGCCCGCGACGACGGCTTGGAAAACGCCCGCTTCGAAAACGCGCTCACGACGAATCATGCGATCGTCCTTTGCCGGAGAAGGCGCCCTATATCGCCTAATGTCGACGCGCCTTCAATGCGCAAGTCTCGGCTCGCCGAGCCTGCGAACTCGAGTGGAGGCGAGCGCTCCGGCGACGCCCCGCTATCGCTTATCGACCGGAAATCGGCGGCCGTCTTCGCTCGGCGCGTCAAATCGGGACGCCGTTAACATGACATTTACCGTGATGTCCGACTGTCGGCGCCAAGCGGTCGGCGCAGGCCGCTCCCGATAGGACTGTCATGGCCGCCCTCATTCTCATTGTCGACGACGATCCCGTTCAACGCCGACTGCTCGAAGCCATGACGCGCCGATTCGGCTACGAGGTGGAGACCGCCGATTCCGGCGAGACGGGCCTGGCGCGCATGGAGGCCGCCGACCGGCCGCCGGTCGATCTCGTGGTTCTCGACCTCGTCATGCCCGATCTCGACGGCATGGGGGTGCTCACGCGCCTGCGCCAACGCGACATCGCAATCCCTGCGATCGTCCAGACCGCGCACGGCTCGATCGAGGCGGTGATCTCGGCGATGCGCGCCGGCGCCTACGATTTCGTGGTCAAGCCGGTCGGCGCCGAGCGCCTGCAAGTGTCGATCAAGAACGCGTTGCGCGTCGACGCGCTGGAAGACGAATTGCGGCGCGCGACGCGCCGGGGCGCGGGCGAACTTACTTTTCGCGACATCGTCACCAAGGTAGAGAGCATGGCGCGAACGATTCGCCTCGCCGAGCGCGCCGCCAAATCGAACATCCCGGTGCTGATCGAAGGCGAGTCCGGCGTCGGCAAGGAATTGTTGGCGCGCGCGATCCAAGGCGCCTCGGAGCGGCGCGGCAAGCCGTTCGTCACCGTCAATTGCGGCGCCTTGCCGGAGAACCTGGTCGAGTCGATTCTGTTCGGGCATGAGAAGGGCGCCTTCACCGGCGCCACGGAAAAGCACGCGGGAAAATTCGTCGAGGCGCACGGCGGCACGCTGTTTCTCGACGAGATCGGCGAATTGCCGTCCGACGCCCAGGTTAAATTGCTGCGCGCGCTGCAGGACGGCGAAATCGATCCCGTCGGCGCGCGCCGCTCGGTCAAGGTCGATTTCCGTCTGGTGTCGGCGACCAACCACAACCTCATCGAACTGGTCAAGCGCGGCCGCTTTCGCGAGGACCTGTTTTATCGCCTGAACGTGTTCCCGATCACGATTCCCCCGCTACGCGCCCGCACGGCGGACGTGCCGGACCTGGCGCGCCGGTTCCTCGCGCGCTTCTGCGCCGAAGAGGGAAAGCGCATCCGCGGCGTCGCCAACGACGCCTTCGCGCTTCTGTGCGCGTACGACTGGCCCGGCAACGTGCGTCAACTCGAAAACGCGATGTTTCGCGCGGTGGTGCTGGCGGACGGCGACGAGCTGACGGTCGCCGAATTCCCGCAGATCGCGGCGCAGGTCGAAGGCTTCGACGTGCGCATTCCGGCGGCCCCGCCGCTGGTCGCCGAGACGCCGGCGCCCGCGCCGGCCGGCGGCGAGGGGCGGTATTTCGAACCGCGCGATCCCCATGTCATGCGCCTGATCGACGAAAGCGGCGACGTGCGCAAGATCGAGGACATCGAGGCCGAGGCGATTCGTTTCGCGTTCGCCCATTATCGCGGCCAGATGTCGCAGATGGCGCGCAAGCTCGGCATCGGCCGTTCGACCCTTTATCGAAAGATGAAGGAGATCGGCATCGACGCCGAGGCGATCGGCGAGGCGGCCGCTTAATTCGCGTCGGCGCCGACGAGCGCCCTCACATTTCGCGAAAACTCGTCTAGGATCGATTCGCGGCGGCGGAAGACCGGACCGCTATCGATCCACTAGGCGTCCCTCGTTGGGCGCGGGCCGGGGGGATTCTCCATGAGCGCGTTGTTCAAGTCGCTTTGGCTCTGCTCGCTCGCCGCCGCCGCGGCGATCTCTTCTCCGGCGCCCGCCGCGTCAGCCGAGCCGATCGGCCTGGTCGCGCCCGAGGCGCCCGCGTTTCACCCGTTTCCCTCGGTCCTGAGGCTCATGCCGGAGCGCGCAATCGTCCACAGCGTCCACCCGGCCGACCGGATCGCGCTTTGGCCCGCAGGAGAAGCCCGAGGGGGCGACTTCGCGCCGATGGGCGCCGCGCTGCCCCCGGATGCGCCGTCGGCCGCGCCGCCGATGATCGCCCCGCCCCTGCCGCCGGACGTCCCCGAGGGGCCGCCCGTCATCGCGTCCCCGCTACCGGCGGCCGTCGAGGCGGCGTTGGCGGCGTTCGAAGCCGAAACGGTGACGACGAGCCCGGTCGGCGCCGGCGATTGGCGCGCGGCGCGCGACGCGATCCGAGCGTTTTACGCGGCGCGCGATTTCGCTCCGGTCTGGGTCGCCGAGAGCGGCCTGACGCCTGCCGCGAATGCGGCGCTCGCCCGACTTGCGCGAGCCGACGAGGACGGGCTCGATCTTTCCGCCTTCGCGCTGCCCAAGGGGCCTCTCCCGGATACTTCGCCGGAGCGCCTCGCCGACGCCGAAATCGTCATTTCCGCGGCGGCGGTCGCTTACGCGATGCAGGCGAGCGGCGCTCGCATGGTCCCGGCGCAAATTTCGTCTCTGATCGCCGCGCGGCCGAGCGTGGCCGATCCCGGGCAGGCCTTGGCCGCGGTCGCCGCCGCTGCCGATCCCGGCGCCGCGCTCGAGGACTTCAACCCGAAGCAGAAGGGCTATGCGGACCTGCGCGACCAATTGACGCGTCTGCGCGCCGGCGCGACGGTCGCGCCGCCGCCGCCCATCCCCACGGGACCGGCCCTGAAGATCGGCATGGTCGACGCCCGCGTCGCCCTGGTGCGCGCGCGCTTAGAGCTGGCGCCGCCCGCGGACGCCAAAGACGCCCTCGTCTACGACGCGCGCCTCGCCGCGGCGGTGGCGGCGTTTCAGCGCCAGAACGGCCTGGCGGCGAGCGGCGCCCTGACGCCGGCCACGGCCGAGGCTTTGTCGAGCGCCCCGGCCGCGCCGCGGGAGGCGACGATCCTGGCCAACATGGAGATGTGGCGCTGGGAGCCCCGCGCGATGGGCGAAGAGCGCGTCGAGATCAACATCCCCGACTATTCGCTGAAAATGATGAACGGCGACGACCTCGTTCACCGCGCGCGGGTGATCGTCGGCAAGCCGGACACGCCGACGCCGATTTTCTCCAACGAAATCCGCTACATCCTGGTCAATCCGATCTGGCGCGTGCCCGACTCGATCGTCAAGCGGGAACTGGCCCCCGCGCTGGCGCAGGACCCGACCTATCTCGCTCGGCTCGGCTACGAGGTGACCCAGGTCGGCGATCGGCTGGTCGTTCGGCAGCCGCCAGGCGAGGGCAACGCGCTCGGGCGCATCGCCTTCATGTTCCCCAACGAGCATGGCGTCTATCTTCACGACACCCCCGCGCGGGGGCTGTTCGCCGCGCCTCGGCGCGCTTTCAGCCACGGCTGCGTGCGCGTCGAGCAACCGATGCAGCTGGCCGAACTGGTCATGGGCGGCGCGAGCGCGGGGTGGCCGCAAGCGCGCCTGCAATCGCTGTTGGGCGCCAGCGAGCGGACGGTGTTCCTGCCCCGCGCGATCCCGATCCACCTCGAATAC
>JBEKBD010000014.1:0-34965 GCA_050015575.1 Roseiarcus sp.
GCTGCCGCTCAATCCCCAGAGTTTTCCCGAGAACGTGACCAATCCCGACGCGCGGCCGAACGTCGACGCCTGGAAGACGGTCAATGCGCAGTTCGTGCTGACCGGGCGCGTGACGGGCGCCGCCGGCGGGCGCATCGCCGCGCAGTTCCGTCTCTGGGAGACTGCAACCGGCGCGCAGGTCGCCGGCCAGCAATATACGACCGACGCCGCCAACGCGCGCCGCGTCGGCCACCTCATCGCCGACGCGGTCTTTTCGCGCATCACCGGCGAAAAAGGGTTCTTCGATTCGCGGGTGGTGTTCGTCGACGAGAGCGGCCCCAAGGAGAAGCGGCGCAAACGTCTGGCGGTGATGGACATGGACGGCGCCGACGTCACCTACCTGACCAACGGCGACAAGCTCGCAGTGGCGCCGCGATTTTCGCCCTCGGCGCAACAAGTCGCATTCATATCGTTCGGCGACGCCGACCCGAAGGTGACGCTGCTCGATCTGGAGACTGGCCAGCGCTCGGCGGTCGGCAATTTCCCCGGCATGACCTTTTCGCCGAGCTTCTCGCCCGACGGCCAGCGGATCGTCATGTCGCTGTCGGAGGGCTCGTCGTCCCATCTCTATATGCTGGACTTGCGCTCGCACGCGACGACGCGGCTCACCGACGGCGGCGCGATCGACACTTCGCCCTGCTTCTCGCCGGACGGCTCGCAGATCGCGTTCGAATCCGACCGCGGCGGCACGCAGCAGATCTACGTCATGAGCGCCAGCGGCGGCCCGGCCAATCGCGTCTCGTTCGGCGAAGGGCGCTATTCGACGCCGGCGTGGTCGCCGCGCGGCGACCTCATCGCCTTCACCCGGCAAAAAAGCGACTTATTCGGCGTCGGCGTGATGAAGCCGGACGGATCGGGCGAGCGCATCATCGCCGAAGGCTTCCACAACGAAGGCCCGACCTTCTCGCCCAACGGCCTGTTCCTGATGTTCTTCCGCGACCCCGGCGGCGAATCCGGCGCCAAGATCTACATGGCCGACATTTTCGGCCACGGCGAATTCGTGGTGCCGACGCCGAGCTACGCCAGCGACCCCTCGTGGGGCCCGCTGATGAATTGAGGGGGAGCATTCCGCCGCGACAATCGCTTCGCGGCGATTGGAAATCGCGATACATTGAAGTTAGGACGCGTCCCTCGCAAGGCGGACGCCGCGGGAGCGTGCGGCCCTCATGTCGATGTCGATAGGCTTCATCTTCATGGCCACGCGCCAGGACCGCACGGTGCCCGAGGCGCGCGCGCTGATCGAGCAGGCCCTCGAACTCGGCGTCGCCAACATCGGCTTCAAGGACGTCGGCCTGCCGCGCGCGGCGCTGAAGGAGCTGGCGCGAGCGATTAAGACCGGCGGCGCGCGGGCGTTCTTCGAGGTCGTTTCGCTCGATCGCGACAGCGAGCTCGCTTCGGCCGCGGCGGCGGCCGATTTCGGCGTCGACTGGCTGCTCGGCGGCGTGCGCGCGGGCGAGGTCGCGCCGATGGCGACCAGCGCCGGCCTATTCTATGCGCCGTTTCCCGGCGAGATCGTCGGCCATCCCAGCGCGCTTCTCGGGTCGGTCGAGCAGATCGAGGCGAGCGCTCGGGCGCTGGCGAGGATCGAGGGCGTCGCCGGGCTCGATCTCCTGGCCTATCGCCGTTCGGGCGACGTTCCCGCGCTGATGCGTGCGGTCGTCGCGGCGGTCGACAAGCCGGTGATCGTCGCCGGCTCGATCGACGACGCGGACCGCATCGCCGCGGTCGCCGGGAGCGGCGCGGCCGGTTTCACCGTGGGCTCGGCGGCGATCGAGGGCGCCTTCGCGCCCGCGCGCGACTTCGCCGCGCAAATTCGCGCCATCCAGCGCGCCGTCGCGGAACAAGAAAGCCCCCGCCGATGAACGAGCGCTTGTCGGCCGGCCTCGCTGCCGCCTTCGCAGCGTCCGCCAGCGCCGGCGTCGACGCGATCGGGCGGGTCATGGACGCGCTGACGAGCCCTTGAACGAGGCGCCCGTCACTTTCCCTCGGACGGCGACATGGCGGCGGCGAGCTTGTCGTAATATTTGACCACGAGGTCGATGTTGCCGGGGAATTTGATCGGCTCGAACGATTTCAGCGCGTTGTTCATTTCCTCGAGCGCCTGCTTCTTGTCGGCGTCGGGGGTCTTCTTGTCGGCCTGGAGGTCGGCGATCTGCTTCTTGAGCATCACGTCGGCGCCGGCGTATTTCTTGGTCTGCGGATCGACGCCGTCGATCACCAAGCCGATATTCGCGCCGACTTCGTCGAATTCCTGGAACGAAGCGAACTTGTATTTCTTGGCGATCGCCTCGAGCGCGGCCATCGTCTTCGGGTCGGGCTGATCGGATGCGGTCGCCGGCAATTTCTCCAGGATCGGTTCGATTTCCGCCTGCGCGGCGATGTAGGCCTGGACCTGGGCTTCGCTCAGAGCGACCTGTTTCAGCGCTTCGTCCTGCGCGTCGGGCGACTGGGCCTGCGCGAACGCGACGCCCGCTCCGGCGGCGATCGCCAGAGGGGAAAGCGCGCCGATGGCGAAAGCCGCGGCGAGCGAGGGAATGAAACGGGCCATGTTGTCCTCCGGGTCTTTAGGGCGTCGAACGATGCGATCTTTGCCGACGGCGCGCAAGTCCTCGGCTGAAAGTGGCGCCGAAATATGACATTCGCCGCGCCGCGCTCAACCGGGCTGCGGCGCCGGCGCCTCGGGCCCGCGCGAAGAGGAACGCGCCGCAAAGGCTTTCGTCAGCGTGAAAATCGCCGTGAGCGTCGTCGCGTAGACGACGACCTGCAATGCCGAGGGCTGGTCGGCGTAGCCGACCAAGGCATGCAGCACGCGGCCGATGAGGCTGGAGTCGGAGAGGATCGCCGAGGTGTCCCACGCCGTTTGGCCGCCGATCGTCACGACGCCCGCCTGCTGAAGAAAGCTCGCCGCCTGCGACGCGAGCCCCGCGGCGAGAAACGCGATGAGCGCGCTCGTCACTGCAAAGAGGCGCCGAGCGGGGATCGTCGCCAGGCCGAAATAGGTCGCCGCGCTCACGGCGACGCCCGCGGCGAGGCCGAGCAACGAACCGATCAGAAGTTCGCGCGAAGTCGCGCCGCCGGCGGCCACGAGACCATACAAAAACAATACGACCTCCGAGCCTTCGCGCATCACCGCGACGGCGACGACGATCGCCAGCGCTGCGAGCGAGCGCGCGCCGCTGCGCACCTCCTGGCCGAGCCGACGCGCCTCGGCGGCGAGTTCCCGGCCGTGGCTCGCCATCCATATGTTGTGCCAGGCGAGCATGCAGACGGCGAGGCTGAGGATCGAGGCGTTGAACAGTTCCTGCCCGACGCCGTTGAGCGCGTCGGCGATCGCGCCGGCAAAGGCCGCGACCAGGCAGGCGCCGAGAACGCCGGCGGCGACGCCGGCGCCCGCCATCAGCCGGCTGCCCGGCACGCCCCTGGTGACGGCCATGACGACGCCGACGATAATGCCGGCCTCGATCGCTTCGCGGAAGACAATGATCAGCGCGCCGAGCATCGCTCGTCCTTTCCCGTCATTTCACGACCAGAAAGCCCTCGGTCGTGTCCTCGTGGTAGTCGTCGTAGAAACGATAACGACCCGGCGTCAGCGCCCGCACGGCGACCGTGATTTTGCCGCCGCCCACGACCACCTTCTCGACGCGCAAGGTCTTGCTTTCGAATTCGGACGGCGTGGAATCGAGATTGGTCACTTCGACGACGATCGGCTCACCCGCCGGCGCGGTCGGTTCGGCGGGCGAAAAGCGATGATCCTTCAGGGTGACGCGGACCAGCGCGGGTTCTTGCGCCGAGATCGTCGCCGCGGGCAGGGCGAGCGTGATCGCGCCGGCCAGGCCGATGGCGAATTTGCGTGACGACAGGCTCATGGCGTCTCCTTGGCTTCGGGGTTGAGCGCGCCCGGTCAGAACTCGAACTCCAGTTTCAGGTTGGCGCGATAGCGGGGGAAATCGGTCAGATCGAGACCGTAGCTTTCGCCGGCCGCTCGTCCGGCGACTTGGCTGGAGAACGCGGCGGCGAGCATGGTCTGTCCGGTGAACTGGATGTGCAGCGTTGGCCCCACGTAGAGCGCTTGGCCTTGCAGCGCCTGCGGCGCAAGACCGTCATAGGCGCGGTAATATTCGACCTCGCCGCCGCCGGTGACCTTGGGCGTCAGCCGATAGGCGAGGCCGGCCGTCGCGGCGATCGTCGACGAGCGCTGCCAGTCTTGCCCCGGCGATTTGGCGATGTCGGGCGTATCGATCAGATTGACGGCGCCATAGAGGCGATTGGCGATCAGTTCGGCGTCCGCGACGACGCCAAAAGCCGAGCTGTAGTCGGCGATCGGCTGGCCAAGACCGTCGATGCGCGCCCATTCCGGTTCGGCGATCAACGTCAGACCGATCGGCGAGCCCGGCCCCCGCCCGATGACAAGATAGCGCAATTCCGTCGACAGGCCGCTGAAGCCGACGCCGTGGGCGTTGGCGGCGCCGTCGACGCCGGCGACGTCATAGCCGCTGACGTGGGCGCTGAGCTCGTAACCGAAGAACTGCGACGGCACGCTCTCGTATTCGATCTCTTGTTCGACGTCGCTGTAACGTCCGCCGCGCCTCTGAAAAGCGGCGGTCGATTCGAATTCGACCGATTGCTCGCCCTCAGAGCCGATGTCTGCGCCTTCGGTGAAACCAAAGAGATACTTGGTTTCGAGTTCATGGAAGGGATCGGGGAGCGCCGCGCTCTGGCCGGCCTGATCGGCGGGGCCCAGCGCGGCCTGGGCCAGGCAAGAGCTTTCGCTCGCCGCGACGGCGCCTATCGCGCCGCAGACCGCCCCCAGAAGGCGCGCCGCTCGCCGCGTCCGAACCGCGCTCCGCATGGTCGACCTCGCTAACTCGCGGGGTTAAGGCCCGCTGTCGCTGGATCGTCAATAGCCAAGAAAAATCGCGCGCGCAATAAAGGTCGCCGCTTTTAGAACGTTTTCAAAATGCACTGCATTCTTATATAGTTGTCGTTTATCGATCGCCGCAGCGCCAAGAATTCGAGGACATACTCTCGCGTATTGCCTTCATTGTCGCCCGTCGGGGCGAAGACGGCCAAGACGACTCCGATAAGCCTGGCCCAGCCGATCTATTCCATCGTCCGCGGGCGATGCGGAGACGCGGCAGCCGCTCGACGCCGCCCCGCGCGCCGGCGCGCCGGCCCGTCTTCGCCGCCCGCCGCGGCAGGTTTGCAATCGCTTTATAACAAGACGAAAAAAGCGCCGCCGCGGGCAAAAAATCGCTTGCGTTCTCCGGCGATTCGCACAAATAACCGAATCGCCCAATACGCACGTGCCTGTGGTCGTGTGTCGGTCGGCGGGGATCTGGACAAGAGGCCAGTCAACCGCCCTCAGAAAAGACCGGCAGCCGGAGGCAAACCGGCGCACCCCGCCAAACGGGGGACGCGACTTGAAGCAACGACGGACCGGGCTTTTTCGTCTCTGTCGGCCCCTCCAAAGGCCGGCGTACCGAAGAGGCTTGTCTATCTTGCCGGGCGTGCGGAAGGGTCGTTCCCCTCCAAACGATGGCTGTGACTTCCGCCAACGGCGCAAGCCTGCGACGGCGACATGGCTACGGCGCAGCATCTGACCCTCGCGGGGTCGGCTCGAGCGGCTCTCCGCCGCTCGGTCCAAGTCGCGAGCGGTCGCGGTGGCGGGTCAACGTGGACGGTTCGCGTCTCCAACGCGTGGGCCGGCGAACGCATCGCCTCCGATCCTTTGTCTTGCCTAGCGCGGGAAACCCCGCGCGACGGAGGATGCCGCAATGACCGATCGGATCAAGGAATTTCTCGCCTGCAACAAAGAAGACGGCCCGCGTCTGGTCGTCGATCTCGAAGTGGTGCGCGAAAACTATCTCGGCTTCGCCAAGGCGCTGCCGGACACCCGCGTGTTCTACGCCGTCAAGGCCAATCCAGCGCCGGAGATTCTCGATCTGCTGGCGCGCCTCGGCTCGTGCTTCGACGCCGCCTCGGTCACGGAGATCGAGCAGGCGATGGCCGCCGGCGCGACGCCCGAACGCATCAGCTACGGCAACACGATCAAGAAGGAAAAGGACATCGCGCGCGCCTATGAACTCGGCGTCCGCCTCTTCGCCGTCGACTGCGAGGCCGAGGTGGAAAAGGTCGCGCGCGCCGCGCCGGGCTCGAAGGTGTTCTGCCGCATTCTCTGCGCGTGCGCGGGCGCGGAATGGCCGCTGTCGCGCAAATTCGGCTGCGCGCCCGAGATGGCCGCCCAGGTGCTCGAATACGCCCACGCCCTGGGGCTCGTCGCCCACGGCCTGTCGTTCCACGTCGGATCGCAGCAGCCCAACCCGCGGGTGTGGGACGGCGCGTTGAAGGCCTCGGCGGCGGTGTTCAAGGAATTGGCGGAGCGCGGCGTTCAGCTCGCGATGATCAACCTCGGCGGCGGGTTTCCCGCCCGCTACCTCAAGCCGGTGCCGGGAGTGAAGACCTACGGCCAGACCATCTTCCGCGCGCTGCGCAAGCATTTCGGCAACCGCATCCCGGAGACGATCATTGAACCGGGGCGCGGCCTGGTCGGCAACGCCGGCGTCATCGAGGCCGAGGTCGTCCTCGTCTCACGAAAATCCGACGACGATCCGCGACGCTGGGTCTATCTCGACATCGGCAAGTTCAACGGTCTGGCGGAGACAATGGACGAAATGATCCGCTACCCCATCCGCACCGACCGCGACGACGAGGCGATGTCGCCCTGCGTCGTCGCCGGGCCGACTTGCGATTCGGTCGACGTTCTCTATGAAAGGGAGCCGTATCTGTTGCCCGTCAGCCTGGAGATCGGCGCGAAGGTGCTGATCGAGGGAACAGGCGCCTACACCGCGACCTATGCGTCCGTCGGCTTCAACGGCTTCCCGCCGCTCAAGTCCTATGTGATCTGAGGCGTCGCCGGCTCTTCCCTTCTTCGCTTGGGCGAAGCGCGGCCGGACAAGGGAAACACGCCGCGCGGCGCGCCTTGCAAGAAACGCCATGGGCGTCCGAGAGGACGCCCATGGCGCTGTCGCCATTCGTCGCGAGCCCTTCGCTCCCTCTCCGCTCTCCCGCAAGGGGAGAGGGGAGGGTAGTCCCCGCTCAAGCGAACGGATTGGCGTAGACGGCGGCCTTGCCGAGTTCGATTTCGATCTCGATCAGGCGGTTGTACTTGGCGATGCGCTCGCTGCGGCTGGCCGAGCCGGTCTTGATCTGCCCGCCGCCCATAGCCACCGTGAAGTCGGCGATGAACGCGTCCTCCGTCTCGCCCGAGCGGTGGGAGACGACATAGTTCCAGCCCGCCTTGCGGCACAGCGCGATCGCCTGCATCGTCTCGCTCACCGTGCCGATCTGGTTGAGCTTGATCAGCACCGCGTTGGCGGCCTTCTCCTTGACGCCGCGCGCGATGAACTTCGGGTTGGTGACGAGAAGATCGTCGCCGACGATCTGGATGCGTCCGCCTTGTAAGGCGGTCTGGCGCGCGAATCCGGTCCAGTCGTTCTCGTCGAGGCCGTCCTCGATCGACACGATCGGATAGGCGTCGATCCACTTGCCGTAGAGCGCGATCATCTCGTCGCTGGTCTTGCGGCCGCCCTTCGATTTGGCGAGGTCGTAGGCGCCTTTGGCGAAGAACGAACTCGCCGCGGGATCGAGCGCGATGGCGATGTCCTTGCCGGGCTTGTAGCCGGCCGCCTCGATCGCTTGCACGATCACCTCGCAGGCTTCCTCGTTGCTCTTGAGGTTGGGGGCGAAGCCGCCCTCGTCGCCGACCGAGGTCGCGTAGCCCTTCGACTTGAGGATCTTGGCGAGCGCATGGAAGGTCTCGGCGCCGTAGCGCAATGCTTCGGTGAAGTTCGGCGCGCCGATCGGCATCGCCATGAATTCCTGGAAGTCGACCGAGTTTTCGGCATGCTTGCCGCCGTTGACGATGTTCATCATCGGCGTCGGCAGGCGGGTCGCGCCGGCGCCGCCGAGATAGGCGTAGAGCGGCAGCTTGGCCGATTGAGCCGCCGCGCGGGCGACCGCCATCGACACGCCGAGAATGGCGTTGGCGCCGAACGCGCCCTTGTTCGGCGTGCCGTCGAGCGAAATCATCAGCGCGTCGATCTCGCCCTGATGCGTCGGGTCGCGGCCGATCAAGGCGGGGGCGATCTTGTCCACCACGTTGGCGACCGCCTTGCGCACGCCCTTGCCGCCGTAGCGCGCCTTGTCGCCGTCGCGAAGCTCGACCGCCTCGTGCTCGCCCGTCGAGGCGCCGGAAGGAACGGAGGAAGTCGCGACGGTTCCGTCGTCGAGGCTCAGGCGGACCCTGACGGTCGGATTTCCCCGAGAGTCGAGGATCTCGAACGCCTGGATGGATGCGATCTTGGTCATCAGTATCCCCTTGATTGGTTCAATTGCGCGATTATCGGAAATCGCCCGCGCCGACATGAGCCAAATCAACGCGCGTCCGAGAAAACGCGTCGATTGGCCGCCGGCGGGCGGCCGGGGGCCCGAGAGGGAAACGCAGTCATTTCACGACCAACACCTTGCAAGGGGCAAGCTCGACCAGCCGATCCGTCGTGCTGCCGACGATGCGATTGTACAGCGCCGAGTGGCCCATGTAGCCGACGACCAGCAGATCGTAGCCGCCGCGTTGGACGAATTCGACGATGCTCGACACGGGATGCCCGGCGACGATCCGCGCTTCGAAAGGCGCGCCCTCGGCCTGCGCCTTCGCCTTGGCGGCGGCGACGACCTTGTCGAACACGCCGCCCGCCTCCCGTTCCGCCTCGTCGACTTCGTCGATGCTGGCGGGAAAGCGCGGCAGTTCTTCGACGCAGATCATGGTCAGGCCGACGTCGAGCCGCTTAGCCAGATCGAGCGCGGCGGCCAACGCCGCTTGTCCCCCTTTCGAGCCGTCGTTGGCGACGAGCATCTTGCGAATCATTCATCCCCCCCTCGACCGGCGCCTCCGCTCCCATCGGCTCGCCTTCCGCCGATCGGAACGACGGCTGAAACCAACGCTGCGCGATCAGCGTCGGCACGATGGCGCTGCCGATCACGGCGGTGACCAGCACCGTGTATTGGCCGCGGTCGATGATGGCGTTGGTCAGCCCAAACAGCGCCGAAATCGTGCCGAACGTCAAGCCGGTCGACATCAGCAGGGTGGTGTACATGCCTTCGCGCGGTTCGAAGCGGAAGGCGCGCGTCAGCGGCAAAATGCCGACGAACTTGGTCGCCATCTTGATGGCGAGCAGGACGACGATCAGCCCCGCCGCGCCGACGATCGCTGGAAAGTCGACCAGCGAGCCGGCTTTGAGGAAATAGAATGGCGTCAGAATGGTGAAGGCGATCGCGCGCATGCGGTGCGGTAGTTCGGGGTCGAGCAGAAAGGCCGGCGCCAACGCCATGCCGACGAGATAGGCCGGCAGCACGGCTTCGCTGCCGGCGAGGCTCGCCAGGCCGCCGAGCGCGAACAGGATCAGCGCGACGAATTTCGTTTCCGGTTCGCTGACGCGATGGCCGACCTGGGCGAAGAACCACGGCGCGAAGCGCGGCAGCAGGAAAAGGACGGCGGCGGTCGCCGCGCCGAAGAAGGCCAGCCGCATGTCGTAATGCGCGAACACGACGCCGAGCGCCAGCACCGTGCCGAGGTCGTTGACGAAGCAGGCGGCGAGGATGATCTTGCCCATCTCGCTGCGATTGAATCCGGTCTCCACCATCACCGCGTAGACGACCGCGACGGAGGTCGTCGACAGCGAAATCCCGGCGATCTGCGCCTGGTCCCACGGCCAATGGATGGCGTAATGGGCGTAGGCGAGGACGCCGAGATAAGGGGCGAAGAAGCCGACGACGCCGATCGACAGCGCGGAGCGGTAATGCCGGCGCACGACGCCCGGGTCGATTTCCGTGCCGGCGAGAAAGGTGAGCAGGATCGCGCCGAACCCGGCGAGGAAATTCACCCATTCGGTCAGCGGCAGGCCGATCGTGTTGCCCGCGAGCGCGCCGACCATGATTTCGACCAGCGCCACGGAAACCGCGACGCGAATCGAAACGATCGAGGCGATCAGCGCCAGACCGATCCACAAAGCCGATTGCAGCCACACCTGTCCCATCGCGACCTCCGTGTTGCGCGCGCGGCGAACGGCGATGCAAAGAGAGGGCCATGCGGCTCCCGCCACGCATTCGACGCGGCAGGGGTCATCAGCCCGGACAGGCGGTTTTGGGGAACCCCATCCCCTTGACGATGCGCGCCACCTAAGGGAGTCGGCGGGCGATGTCAATTCCGTTGCCGCCGCGATCGGCCGCGCGCCCATAGCGGCGTTCGCCGCGCCGTGGTACTCGCCGCTTTTGCGCCGGGGCGCGCCGGCGACGGCCGCGCTTGTCCGGCGGCGCAACGGGAACTATTCGCATGGCCTTCTGGTTGGACATCGCCGCCTTCGCGCTGAAAAGCCTCGTGATCGCTGCGGCGCTGGGCGGCCTCGTCGCCTTCGCCGCCTTCGTCGCCCGATCGATGCGCGGCGAGGCGTCGGACGATCCGAGACTCGTGGTCCGCTCCCTCGACGAGCGCTACGACGCGCTGCGCGACGCGATCGACGATTCGCTCTTCGACAAGAAGGCGCGCAAGGCGCTCGCCAAAGCGCGGGCCAAGGAGGCGAAGACCGCCGCCAAGGCCCGCTCGGGGCGCGCCGCGGAAAAACGCGTCTACGTCCTCGGCTTCAAGGGCGATCTGCGAGCCAGCGCAGTCAAGAAGCTGGCGACGGAGATCGACGCCGTGCTGATGGCCGCCCGGCCGGAAACGGACGAGGCAGTCGTGCGCATCGAGAGCGCCGGCGGCGCGGTCGCCGGCTACGGCCTCGCCGCCGCGCAAGTGCTGCGGCTGCGCGATCGCAAGGTGAAAGTCACCGCTTGCGTCGATCAGGTCGCGGCGAGCGGCGGCTACCTCATGGCCTGCGCGGCCGACCGGATCGTCGCCGCGCCTTTCGCCATACTCGGCAGCATCGGCGTGGTCGCGCAGGTTCCCAATCTGCATCGCCTGCTCAAGAAGAACGACATCGACTTCGAGGAAATGACCGCGGGCGAATTCAAGCGCAGCGTCTCGGTGCTCGGCGAGATCACGCCGCAGGGGCGCGAGCATTTTCGCGGCAAGCTCGATGCGACCCACGAGGCGTTCAAGCGCTTCGTCCAACAATGCCGCCCGGGCGTCGACATCGCCCGCGTCGGCGACGGCGACGTCTGGCTCGGCGACGAGGCGCTGACGCTCGGCCTCGTCGACGAGATTTCGACCAGCGACGAACTGCTGTTTCGCGCCCGCGGCGAGGCGCGCCTCTACGAGGTCGCCGCCGAGCAGCGCAAGTCGCTGCTGCAGCAAGTTCTCGGCGGCCTCGGCGTCGCGGCGCGCTCCACCCTCGAAAGCATTGTCGCGCGCCTCGGGGCTGCGCCGAACTAGGCCGCCGTCGGGGCGCTTGGAAGGCCCCGGGGCGGCCCGCGATTCACTTCACTTTTGCGCCATCGCGGCGGCGAGCCCGGCCCGCATTTCGTCGGCGTTCATCACCGGCGTCAAGTGCAGATCGGCCCCCAACGCCATGAACAGCTCTTCGGCCAGCGGCGGCATTTGGCTGGAGTCTTTCATGTCGAAAACAAAGAATCCGGTTCGCTCGCCGTTGTCGAGGGTGAAATAGGCCGCCTCCGGCTTGGCCTTTTCCATTAAGGCGCCCATCACCTTCGGCAGAGTTCCGCTCTTGGCCGCCTCGTTGGCCTTGGCGGTGTTCATTCTCGCTCGCAACATCATACGCATGTTTGGCTCCCGTCGTCGCGCGGGACGCATATCCCGCGTCGCAGGAGTCAACAGAGTTTCCAGCCGAACACAAGCGCGCGTGAAAAAAGAGCGAAGACGAGTTCCGTTTCGTGCGGTTCGAGACTTCGCGCCAACGACGATGCGCGACCGCAATCTCCGCGCGCAACGATCGAGTTTCTTGACGCGAGCGGGACAAAGGGCGCCGGGGGACGCGCTTGTCTCGCCCGCCCGCCCCTGCTATCCCCCGCGCAACCCGCTTTTCCCCGCTTTTTCGAGGACGCCTCCCCATGGCCGCGCGCCAGTTCATCTATCACATGCAGCGCCTCAACAAGACCTGGCCGGGCGGCAAGAAGGTGCTCGAAAACATCAACTTGTCGTTCTACCCCGACGCCAAGATCGGCGTGCTCGGCGTCAACGGCTCGGGCAAGTCGACGCTGCTGCGCATCATGGCCGGGCTCGATGCGGAGTTCACTGGCGAGGGCTTCATCGCCGAGGGCGCGCGCGTCGGCTATCTCCCGCAGGAGCCGCATCTCGACCCCGATCTCGGCGTGCGCGGCAACGCGATGCTCGGCGTCAAGGACAAGCAGGCGATCCTCGACCGCTACAACGAACTGGCGATGAACTATTCCGACGAGACGGCGGACGAGATGACCCGCCTGCAGGACGAAATCGAGGCCAAGGGCCTGTGGGACCTCGACAGTCAGGTCGAGCAGGCGATGGACGCGCTCGGCTGTCCCTCCGACGAGGCCGACGTCGACACGCTGTCGGGCGGCGAGCGCCGCCGCGTCGCCCTCTGCCGGCTGCTGCTCGAACAGCCCGAGTTGCTGCTGCTCGACGAGCCGACCAACCATCTCGACGCCGAGACGGTCAATTGGCTCGAGGGCCACCTGCGCCAGTATCCCGGCGCGATTCTGATCGTCACCCACGACCGCTACTTCCTCGACAATGTGACGGGGTGGATTCTCGAACTCGACCGCGGCCGCGGCATTCCCTACGAGGGCAATTATTCCTCGTGGCTCGTCCAAAAACGGAAGCGGCTCGAACAGGAGGGGCGCGAGGAGGCGGCGCGCCAGCGCGCGCTCGCCGAGGAGAGCGAGTGGATCGCCGCTTCGCCCAAGGCCCGCCAGGCCAAGTCCAAGGCGCGCGTTCAGGCCTACGACGAGCTGGTCAAGAAGCAGAACGACAAGGCGCCGACCGTCGCCCAGATCGTCATTCCCGTCGCCGAGCGGCTGGGCCAGAACGTCATCGAGTTCGACAAGCTGTCGAAGGGCTTCGCCGATCGGCTGCTGATCGACAACCTCTCCTTCAAGCTGCCGCCGGGCGGCATCGTCGGCGTCATCGGCCCCAACGGCGCCGGCAAGACCACGCTCTTCCGCATGATCACCGGCCAGGACAAGCCGGATTCCGGCGCGATCAAGATCGGCGAGTCGGTGCAGCTCGGCTACGTCGACCAGTCGCGCGACGCGCTCGACGGCGCGAAGACGGTGTGGGAGGAAATCTCTGGCGGCGCGGACATTCTGGCGCTCGGCAAGCGCGAGATCAATTCGCGCGCCTATTGCGGCGCCTTCAACTTCAAGGGTCCCGACCAGCAGAAGAAGGTCGGCATGCTGTCGGGCGGCGAGCGCAACCGCGTCCACCTGGCCAAGATGCTGAAGACCGGCGCCAATCTGCTGCTGCTCGACGAGCCGACCAACGACCTCGACGTCGACACGCTGCGCGCGCTCGAAGAGGCGCTGCTCGATTTCGCCGGTTGCGCGGTGATCATCAGCCACGACCGCTTCTTTTTGGACCGCATCGCCACCCACATGCTCGCCTTCGAGGGGGATTCGCATGTCGAGTGGTTCGAGGGCAATTTCGCCGACTACGAGGAAGACAAAAAGCGCCGCCTCGGCCTCGACAGCGTCATCCCGCACCGGCTGAAGTACAAGAAGTTCTCGCGGTAGGCGCATTCGACGCTGCAGCCCGCGTCATGCCCGTCCCCGGATCAAGTCCGGGGACGGGCATGACGCAGTGGGAAACCTCCGACAACTCAGAGCCGTCATGCCCGGCCTTGAGCCGGGCATCCAAGCGGCGACCTTCGCGGATAATCTCGCTCGGTCTCTTCCGGGATGCGCGGGTCGATCCCCGGAACAAGTCCGGGGACGTGCATGACGGCTCCAGGAAGCGACACCGCCGCTCACGAATTGAGCGCCGCATAAAGGTCTGTCCATTCCGGGTTCGAATCCTGAATGAGAGCGAGCTTCCAAAGGCGCGGCCAATGCTTCAGGTTCTTCTCTCGCTGAAGCGCATTGTGTATGTCATCGTAAAATTCGTAATGCACTAAACGTTTCAAATCGTAGCGCTTCGTGAACCCGTCGACCGCGCCTTCGCGATGCTCCCATACGCGTCGCGACAAATTGCTGGTTACGCCGACGTACAGCGTGCCCTGGCGCTTGTTCGACATGATGTAGACGTAGCCGCCCTTCACGGAAAGACGCCCTCGCGAAGACGCGCCACGCCTTCGATTCCGCCTGCCGTCACGCCCGGGCTCTTGAGAGCGAACGTCGCGGACAATCTCATCGGACGCCATCCTGGATGCACGGGTCAAGCCCGTGCATGACGGCAGTGGGAAACCTCCCGCAATCCAAAGCCCGTCATGCCCGGCCTTGAGCCGGGCGTCCAAGCGGCGACCGTCACTTCGTTGTGCGCTCTCTTTCGCTTCCCTCGCGCCCGTCCGCTTCCCTCACCCCACCTTCTCGGCGAGCCACATCTTGATCAGCGACTGGTAGGGCACGTCGCGCTTGTTGGCGGCGATCTTGATCTGTTCGAGCAGGCTGACCGGCAGGCGCAGCGAAATCGCCGTCTTGCTCGGCTGCAATTTCGGCAGCCGAACGCGCTTCGCCTGGCGCCAGTCGAGATAATCGGTCGAGTCGGCGCGCTCCCAGAACGCGCGCTCCTCCGCCTCGCTGGCGAAGGCAGGGATCGGCTTACGGGTTTTGCGCATAGACGGCCCTTTCCTTACGGCGCGGGGCGCTCAGGCGGAATGATTATAGCGCCTCGGGCGCCTCAATCCTCTCCGCCGACCATCAGAACCTCAGGAAAATAGCTGCGGTGCCGCTGCTCGTCGCGCGTCAGGATCGGCCAGCCTTCGACGCTCGCTTGCGCGCCGATGAAGAAGTCCGCCAGGACGTTGGGCCGCGTTCCGCCGCCGACGCGATAGCGGCGGAAGGCCTGCCCGGCGAGGAACAGCGCCGCCTTCGACATCGGCGCGATCTTCAGACGCATCGCCGCGATTTCGTCCTCGAGCTGTGATTGGCTGGCGAAGCCGGCGGCGAGTTCGGCGTAGACGACATCGTTGATGGCGATCGGGCCGCGTCTCGCGCACGCGGACAGAGAGCGAACCGAACGCTCCGACCAATGCGGATCGCCGCCGAGAATATCGATCAAGATGTTGCTGTCGATCAACGTCAATCGTCGCCTCGCAGCACGCGCATGATCTCGTCGGTGGTCTTGCCGCCGAACGGGCCGTCCTTCATCGGCCGGCGTCGGGCGATGGCTTCCAGCCGCTTGCGGAACGCGTCCTCCTCGGCGTGCGAGGCCGCGCGCTCGACAACGACGCCGCCCTCCGGGCGAGCGCGCACCGTGACCCGGTCGCCGGGGCGGATGCCGGCGGCTTCGCGCACCGCCTTGGGCAGCGTCACCTGACCTTTGACCGTGACCGTGGTCGCCATTATCGCGCCCATTGTAAAACCACATGGAATAGGTATTACTTTGTGGGTCGCTTGTCAAGAATCGGTGAATTTCCGCGCGAGACGATAAGTCGCGTTCATGCCGCGCGGCACGCCGCGCCTGCTTAAAGCCGTCTTGCTTCGCGCCTCGGCGGGCGCGCCGAATGGGACAGGTTTTGGCGCCCAAGCCTTTGATTCCGCGCGCGCGTGGACAAGACCGACTCCGGCCCGGGCGCGCCTCCGCCCTTCAGTCGCCGCGCAACCCTGCGGCCGGCGCCTCGGCCGCGTCCTCGCGGACATGCACGACTGCGAACCGATCGGCGGTGAGCCGTCGCCAGCCCGGTTCGCGGTCCATCAGCGCGACGACGGGCTGGCTCGGCGGAAAAATCGTCCAGGCGACGGCGTAGCGCTTCAGCGTCGCCTCAAGCGCGTCCGGGTCGCCGCCGGCGATTCTTCCGTAGAGGTCGAGGAAGGCGTCGCCGTACAGGTCGGCGCGGCCGTCGATGAACGGCTTGACCTTGGCCCAGATCAGATAGCCGCCGAACCCGTAGTCGTTGAGCGTCGGCTCGGCGCGCAGCGCCGGCGGCACGGCTTGCAGCGCCGTCATCGGCGCGTTGGCCGAGTCGGCGCGGGCGATCGGCAGCGCCAGGCGCGCGCCCGTCAGCGCCAGCGCGACCGCCGCCGCCGCGATGAGCGGCGCTCGCGTCAGGCGCGCCACGGGCAGAGCCGGCGCGCCGAGGGCGCGGGCGATCGGCTCGGCGAGCAGCATCGGCGCCAGCATCGCCAGCAGCATTTCGTGGCGCGCGTGCTGCAGCGAAAGATGCACGAGCGCGACCAGCAGCAGCGCCCGCAGCAGGGAGAGGCGCAACGGCCGGGTCAGCGCCAGGACGATCAGCGCCAGCAGCGCGATCTCCATCGGGCCGGGATGGGCGAAGCTCTCCGGCCGCCATTCCCCGATATCGGCGAGATGGGCGAAGCCGAGCAGCTTGATCGGGAACAGCAGCCCTTCGACGCCGAACGGCGTCAGCAGCGCCGCGCCGAGGCTCAGAAGCGCGAACAGGCCCCAGCTTCGCGCGACCGCGAGGCGGCCCTCGCTGGGCGCTGCAAGCCAGGCCTCGAGCGCGAACGGCGCGATCAGCGCCAGGCCGAAGGCGAAGCCGCCGTGCAGATTGGCCCACAGCGCCATCAGCGGCGCCAGCCACAGCGAAGGCGCCCGGGCGCGCTCGCGCGCCCGCATCAGGCCGTCGCACCACAGCGCCAGCGCCGGCAGGGCGAGGATGTGCGGGCGCGCCAGCAGGCCCGGCGCGATCAGGCTCGCGCTCAGCGCCGCCAGGACGAGCAGCGCGATTCCCGAGAGGTCGCGCGCGGCGCGGCTCGCCATGACGAACGTCGCCAGACCCGCCGCCGCGCCGGTCAGCAGCGTCACGCCGCCCCACCCGGCGGCGCGGAAGACGAGGGCGAAGAGAACTTCCGACAGCCATTCGTGGGCCGTCCACGGCGCGCCGGCGAAGGCGAAGGAGAAGGGGTCGGCGCGCGGGACCGCGCCATGTTGCAGGATCCATTCGCCGGTCGCGAGATGGGTCCAGGTGTCGCCGTCGTTGAGCACGGCCGGCGAAAAGGCGGCGAGCGCGAGCACCGCCAGCGCCAGCAGCCACGGCGCCGGCTCGGCGGCGCGCGACGCGCCGCCCGCCGCGTTCGCCGGGCCGCCGGCGTGGGGAAGCGCGATCGACATCGGCGCAGCTTGGCAAAGGCGCGATAACGTCGGGTTAAGGAAGGGAGCAGCGCTAAGCAGGATGGCGGAGACGGAGGGATTCGAACCCTCGATAGAGCTTTACAACCCTATAACGGTTTAGCAAACCGCCGCCTTCAGCCTCTCGGCCACATCTCCGCTGAGCGTCATCGCCTGCCGCTTTCGGACATATGCCCGAGGGTTTCCGCTATTGCAAGAGCCGCGCGGGGCGCTGTGCCGACGCCTCTGGAGACGGGCGAGCCCTTGTTGGGAGCCGCCCTCAGCGCGCGCGCTGGCCGAACAAGACTTTGCGCGCCTGCTCGTCGTTGGCGAGATCGGACTTGCGCCGCCCGGGAACGTCGAGCGCGAGGCCGCGCTGCACGGCCGGGCGCGCCAGCGCCGCCTCGAACCAGCGCTTCAGATGCGGGAACGCGGCCATGTCCTGGCCCATGCGCTCCCATCCCTTGGTCCAGCCGACGCAGGCGATGTCGGCGATCGAATAGGGGCCGGCGAGATATTCGTGGCGTTCGAGGCGCCGGTTCATCACGCCGAACAGCCGGTTGACCTCGTCGGTGTAGCGCTGGATCGCGTAGGGGATCTTCTCTTGCGCGTAGTTGCGGAAGTGGTTGGCCTGGCCCGCCATCGGACCAAGTCCGCCGACCTGCCAGAACAGCCACTCGGCGACGGCGACGCGCTCGCGTTCGGTTTCGCCGCCGAAGCGCCCGGTCTTGCGCGCCAGATATTGCAGGATGGCGCCGGACTCGAACACCGAAATCGGCCCGCCGTCGGGCCCGGCGGGATCGACGATGGCGGGGATGCGATTATTCGGCGAGATGGCGAGAAAGGCCGGCTCGAATTGGGCCCCGGCGCCGATGTCGACCATAGTGAGCGCGTACGGCAGGGCGCACTCTTCGAGCATGATCGATATCTTCCAGCCGTTCGGCGTCGGCCAGTAATAGAGTTGGATGGGCGCCTGGGCCATGGCCATTCGCTTCGTCGTCTGGCCGCATCAACGCCAGCCCACGTCGCGCCGAACAGATCGCCACGCCGAAGCCGCCAAGGCAACGCCGCTTCGACGGGGCGCAAGGACCTTCCGACGCTCGCTTTTCGCTCGCGGGCCGATCAGACAGGGCGAAAACGCCGCGCGCCGAGTCTGATCAGCCGTTGCTTGAGCCGTTGCTTGCCGAAGACGGCCGCGTCACATGAACGACGAGGGCGTCCCGGTCGGAGCCGGCGGAGCGGTTGGAGCGGGGGGAGCGGGGGGAACGATCTTCTTGCGCTTGGCCGGTGCGCGCTTGACGGCCTTCTTGGCCGTCTTCTTGGCGGCTTTCTTCGGCGCAGCCTTTCTTGCGCCCTTCTTCGGCGCGGCTTTCCTCGCGCCCTTCTTCACCGCGGCCCTGCGCGTGGCCTTCTTCGCGACGACCTTGCGAGCGCCCTTCCTGACCGCCTTCTTGGCCGTGGTCTTCCTTGCGGTCTTCTTCTTCGCGGCGGCTTTCTTCGCCGGCTTCCTAGCAGCAGCTTTCGCCATTGTATTGCGTCCCTCTCAAATCGTTTCCTTCAGCGCGCGCTTTCCGCGCCGAGGAAAAGCGTCGATGAAACTAACTTCGTTTTCGCACAGAGCAAGCCATGTCACGCCGAATCGAGGGCAGCCGCATCGCAGTCTATCGAATTATCGCGCGCGCCGACGCCGCTACGTGCGGCGCGCGAAGGCGAGCGAATGCAGAGCGGCGAGCGCCGCGGCTTTCATCGCACGCCGCGGCGGGGTGTGCGCGCCGCGTCGCGTCTTTTCGACGTTCGTTCACGATGACGCCTTGTTTTGCAGGCGATTCCAAGAGCAGACGCTCGCGACCCGCGCGAGACCGATAGGTGCGCGCGCGTCGTCGTGAGCGGCTCCGGCGCCGTCGTGGCGCGCGCGCGTCGCCTTCGGCGCGTTGCAAAACGACACATGACGATTGCGCGTCGCGATCGAATTTTTCTTGGCGCGAGGCGACATATTTTTGTCGCGCGTGCTCCGAAATTGCGCTCGCGCGCGCTGCGATTCGCCGCGAATCAACTGATTCGCGCGAATCATCGCGCGCCAATCAAAGGCCGAGTCGCGCCTTCAACGCGTCGCTGACCGCTTGCGGATTGGCTTTGCCGCCGGTCGATTTCATCACCTGTCCGACGAACCATCCGAGCATGCCGGGCTTGGCCTTGGCCTGCGCGGCCTTGTCCGGATTGGCGGCCACGACCGTCTCGATCGCACGCTCGATCGCGCCTACGTCGGTGACCTGGCGAAGGCCGCGCGCCTCGACTAGCGCGCGCGGATCGGCGCCCTTGTCCGGTCCGAGCAGCATGGCCAGCACGTCTTTGGCGATCTTGCCGGAAATGACCCCCTCGCCGATCAGGTCGACGAGCGTCGCGAGCGCGCCGGCGCTCAATCCGGCCTCGGCCAGCGCAACGCCTTGGGCGTTGGCGAAGGCGGAGAGATCGCCCATGATCCAGTTGGCGACGGCCTTGGCGTCGCGCCGCGCGCCGCCGGGCGCGACCGCCCGCTCGAAGTAATCGGCGGTCTCCCTGTCTGCAACCAGGATCGTCGCGTCATAGGGCGAGAGCCCATAATCGGCGATGAAGCGCGCCTTCTTGGCGTCGGGCAGCTCGGGCAGGCTCGCGGCGAGAGCGTCGATGAAGGCCTCGTCGAGTTCGAGCGGCAGCAGGTCGGGATCGGGGAAATAGCGGTAGTCGTGCGCCTCCTCCTTGGATCGCATCGACCGCGTCTCGCCGCGCACGGGATCGAACAGGCGCGTTTCCTGCTCGATGACGCCGCCGTCCTCGAGGACCGCGATCTGACGGCGCGCCTCGGCGTCGATCGCCTGGCCGATGAATCGGATCGAATTGACGTTCTTGATCTCGCAGCGCGTGTTGAGCGGCTCGCCGGGACGGCGCACCGAAACGTTGACGTCGGCGCGCAGGTTGCCCTTCTCCATGTCGGCGTCGGACGAGCCGACGTAACGCAAGATAGTGCGCAGCTTGCTGACATAGGCCTTGGCTTCGTCGGCCGAGCGCATGTCGGGCTTGGAAACGATCTCCATCAGCCCGACGCCGGAACGGTTGAGATCGACGAAGCTCATCGTCGGCGATTGGTCGTGCAGCGACTTGCCGGCGTCCTGTTCGAGATGCAGGCGCTCGATCCCGACTTTGATCGAATGGTCGGACGTCAGGTCGACCTGGATCTCGCCCTCGCCGACCACCGGGCTTTTGTACTGCGAAATCTGGTAGCCCTGCGGCAGGTCGGGATAGAAATAGTTCTTGCGGTCGAAAGTCGAGCGGTGGTTGATCTTCGCTTTGAGCGCGAGCCCGGTGCGCACCGCCTGCGCCACGCACTCCCGGTTGATGACCGGCAGCATGCCGGGCATGGCGGCGTCGACGAGCGATACGTGGGTGTTGGGCGGGCCGCCGAAGGCGGTCGAGGCGCCCGAGAACAGCTTAGCGCGCGAATTGACCTGCGCGTGCACCTCCAGGCCGACGACGACTTCCCAATCGCCGGTGACGCCTTCGATCACATTGCTCTGCGTCGCTTTCGCCATGAAACTCGCCTTACGCGCGGTTGAGGGTGGGGGCTTTCACTGACCGTTCACAACATGATCGCGGTATTTTCGCCAAGCCTCGAAGCCGCCGCTCAAGGCCGCGTCGAGGCTCCCGGCCGAATCGACATGCACGGTGCGATCGCGTTGGCCTTCTCCCAAATCGACAGGAAGCTGTTCAATCCACTTCGGATCGAGCAGCAGCACCGTGGGATTGCCCGAGTTCAAGATCGTCATGTCGCCGGACTTGGCGAAATCATAGATGAGGCGCGCCGCGCCCTCGGTGTAGCCGCGCAGCGAAATCATGGCGCCGTCGAACAACTCCTTACCGTCGAGCCCTTGCGCCCAAAACTCCACCTCGAGGCCGTCGGCGAGTTCGCAGATGAAAGGCGTGAACGGCGGTTTCACGGGATTGACGCAGTACTTTTCAACCACCGCCAGCGACGGCTTAGCGTCAAAATGGGCCGGCATGCCGTTTTGGAATTGGATGAGATACAGATCCCAGCTCATCGCCGAACCTCACTCCGCCTCAGCGCCACCACGCTTTCGGCAGCTCCATCGGTCCGCGGGCCGCCTCAATCGCGTGGCCCAGCGTGAACAGCGTCTCCTCGTCGAACGGGCGTCCGATCAACTGCAGTCCGAGCGGCAAGCCGTCGGCGGAAAGACCCGCCGGCGCAACGAGGCCCGGCAGACCCGCCATGTTCACCGTCACGGTGAACACGTCGTTCAAGTACATCTCGACCGGGTCGGCCGAGGCCATTTCGCCGATGCCGAAGGCGGGCGAAGGCGTCGCCGGCGTCAGGACCGCGTCGACGCCGTCGGCGAACACCGTCTCGAAGTCGCGCTTGATCAGCGTGCGGATTTTCTGCGCGCGCACGTAATAAGCGTCGTAGTAGCCGGCGGACAAGACATAGGTGCCGATCATCAGGCGGCGGCGCACTTCCGCGCCGAAGCCCTTGGCGCGCGTTCTCTCATAGAGGTCGATGATCTCCGCCGCCGGCTCGCGCAGCCCGTAGCGAACGCCGTCGTAGCGGGCGAGGTTGCTCGAGGCTTCGGCGGGCGCGAGGATATAGTAGGCAGGCAGGGCGTGGGGCGTGTTGGGCAGCGAAACGTCGACGACTTTCGCGCCTGCTGCGCGGAGCCAGTCCGCGCCGCGCCGCCACAGCGCTTCGATTTCGGCGTTCATGCCGTCGAGGCGATATTCGCGCGGCATGCCGATCGTCAGGCCATGAAGCGAGCGTCCGACCGCCGCCTCGTAGTCGGGGACCGGAGCGTCGGCGCAGGTCGAATCCTTGCGATCGGCGCCCGCCATCGAACGCAGCATGATCGCGCAGTCGCGCACGGTGCGCGCGATCGGGCCGGCCTGATCGAGCGACGACGCGAAAGCAACAATGCCGTAGCGCGAGCAGCGGCCGTAGGTCGGCTTGATCCCGGCCGTGCCGGTGAAGGCGGCGGGCTGACGGATCGAGCCGCCGGTGTCGGTCGCCGTCGCGGCCAGGCATAGGCGCGCCGCCACCGCGGCGGCCGAGCCGCCCGACGAGCCGCCGGGCGTCAGCAGGCCGCGCTTGTCGCCGGTGAGCGCCGAGCGGGCCTTTTCCGCGCTCCAGTTCGGCGGCAGCCAGGGCGAAGCGGTCGGCCCGTAGCAGGAGGTTTCGGTAGACGAGCCCATGGCGAACTCGTCCATGTTCAACTTGCCCAGCATCACCGCGCCGTCGCGCCACAGGTTGGCGGTCACCGTCGATTCATAGGGCGGCTTGAAGCCAGCGAGAATGCGGCTGCACGCCTGCGTGTGCACGCCCTCGGTGGCGTAGAGGTCCTTGACGCCGATCGGCAGGCCTTCAAGCGGCCCCGTCGAGCCCTTGGCGAGACGCGCATCGCTCGCCCGCGCCATTTCCAGCGCGCGCTCCGGCGTCGTCACGACGAAAACGTTGAGGCCCTTGGCGCGCTCCATGGCCCGCAAATGCGCCTCGGTCAATTCGACGCTCGACGCTCGATGCGATCGCAGCGCGTCGCGGGCTTCGGCGAGCGTCAGGGAGGTGAGTTCGGTCAAGTCGGGTTCCATCTCAGATGCGGCGAAGCGCCGCAGGGCGGGTCATTCGATGATCTTGGGCACGACAAAGAACCCGTCTTCCGCGAGCGGCGCATTGGCGAGCACCGCCGGCTCGATTTCGCCGTCGGTCACCACGTCGTCGCGCATCGGCAGCTTCATCGGGATGACCGAGGTCATCGGCCTGACGCCGGAGACGTCCACCGCGTTCAAGGCGTCGACGAAGGAAAGTATGGCGTTGATCTGGTCTTGCAAATGGGGGACCTCGGCGTCGGTCACGGCAATGCGCGCGAGATGCGCAATGCGGCGGACGGCGGCCTGATCGACGGACATGACGGCTCCTTCGGCCCTCGCCATATCGAGGGCGCGCCCGTAATAGCACCGCGCGCTTCGACGTGGCAACGCGCGGCGCGGCGTGCTAGCGCTCGCGCTCATGTCCTTCGCCGCGCTGGACCTCGAAGACCTCGCCGCGATTTTGCCCGCCAAGACGCGGCTGATCGGCGTGGATCTCGGCACCAAGACGATCGGGCTCGCGCTCTCCGACGTCGAACGACGCATCGCCACGCCGCTCGTCACGCTCTCGCGTACGCAATTCCGGCGCGACGCCGAGGCGCTGAGCGCGCAAATCCGCAAATTCGAGGCATTCGCGCTAATCCTGGGCCTGCCGCTCGCCATGGACGGCAGCGAGGGTCCACGCGCCCAGTCGACTCGCGCTTTCGCGCGCAATTTCGCTCGCCTCGATCCGACGCCGGTCGCCTTCTGGGACGAACGCCTGTCCACCGCCGCGGTCAACCGGGCGCTGATCGCCAATGACGTCTCGCGCGCGCGCCGCGCCGAGGTGATCGATAAAATGGCGGCCGCCTACATCCTGCAGGGCGCGCTCGACCGCCTTGCGCTGATGGCGCGCGCGCGCCAGAGCGGCAATTCCCTCGGTTGACGCGGGATACGGCAATTCGACCAATTGTCAACGTGCGAACAGTTGCAAGTTGAGCGAATCGAGAATACACGGAGTGCGTGCACTTGGACGATTGGCGATGTTCGTTTTTCCGGGGCGTCGGGCGGGTAAGCGATGGTCAAGCATCCAAAGCGTGCAACCAATCGAAGTGTGGCCTGTTGTCGATCGAACGATCAGACGGCGCCGCCCGATCGGACGGTGATTCTGGCCACAGAGGCGATCGCGGTCGCGCGCTATATCGCCGACATGAGCGGGCAACTGGAATCGATGGCGAGCGCGGCCCGTCTCGACCAGTTGGCCTATTTTCTGGCGATGGCGCGGGCCGAGGGCGAGGCGTCGGCGCGCGCGGACGCCTCGTCGATGGCGCTGTCGGACCAGTGACGGGCCCGGGGTTCGCCCTCTCCCCACCCGCCTCTTCCAAGAGCGCTTCGAGCGGCGGGGACGCTCGGCCCGCCCGAACCTAGTCTTCCATGCTCGGCGCGACCAGGGCGACGCGATCGCCGCCCTGATATTCGACGCGTCCGGCGAGTTCTAGTTCGATGAGCGCAGTACGAATATCACGCACGGAGACTTCCGCGGCGCGCGCAAGATCGTCGATCGAGACCGGCGCGGGGCCGAGCAGCGCTTCGATGCGCTGGCGGCGCTCCTGCGTATCGGCCTCGTCCCGCGCGCCGCGGTCGTCGTCCGCGCGCGCCAAGGGCGGTTCGTCCGGATCGACGCCGAACAGCGTCCGCCCGTCCCATTCCGGCCCGCTTCGATCGCGTTCGGTTTCCTCGAAGCGCGAAAACGGGTCGCGGGCGCGAATGGGATCGAGGACGGCGAGCACGTCCTCGGCTCGCGCGCAAAGATTGGCGCCCTGGCGCAACAGGTCGTTCGTCCCCTCGGCGCGCGGATCGAGCGGCGAGCCGGGCGCGGCGAACACTTCGCGGTTCTGCTCAGCGGCAAACCTGGCGGTGATGAGCGATCCCGATCCGCGCGCCGCTTCAATGACCGCCGTGCCGAGCGCAAGGCCGGAAACCAGACGGTTGCGGCGGGGAAAATCGCGACCTCGCGGCTGCCATTCGATCGGCATTTCCGAAACGATCGCGCCAAATTCGGCGATGCGGGGAATGAGGGCGGCCGCCTCGGGCGGATAGGGTCGCGCGCAGCCGCCCGCCAGCACGCCGATTGTGCCGGTCTCGAGCGCGGCGAAATGGGCGCGCTGGTCGATTCCGCGCGCCAGACCCGAGACGACGACGTAGCCGCCTTGGCCGAGGCCTCGCGCCAGCTGATCGGCGAAGGTCAGGCCCGCCGCCGAGGCGTTGCGCGAGCCGACGATGGCGACGGCGGGCTGCTGCATCGCCTCGTCGCGTCCGCGCACCGCGAGGACAGGAGGCGCCGAATCGATTTGGCGCAACGCAGGGGGATATCCCGGCTCGTCGAAAGCGACGAAGCGCACGCCGATTTTCTGCGCCGCCGCCAATTCGCGCTCGATCTCCTCGACGCCGGCGACGCGGATCGGCCGTGACGCGCCGCCGCGGCGCGCCAAGTCCGGCAGGGCGTCGAGCGCCGCGCCGGCGGCGCCGAACTTTCCCAACAGGGCGAAAAAGGCGCGCGGGCCGACGTTCTCCGAGCGAATGAGCCGGAGCCAGTCGAACCGCTGGTCGTCGGTGAGGCGGATGTTCGCCGGCCTCTTCGTCAAGGTTCAGCCCTTTCCGCCGATTTTCGTTTCGGTTCCTGCGATCAAGCGTCCGACATTGGCGCTGTGTTTGATCCACAGCAGCAGGGCGAGCGCGCCGAAGACGGCGGCGACCCCGTTCGCCCCGAGCGCCAGAGCCGCGAGCGGCGCCGCGAGACTGGCCGCGAGCGCCGCCGCCGAGGAGTAGCGGGTCGAGGCCGCCGTCACGAGCCAGACGAGCGCGAAGACGATCGCTCCGGGCCAGAAGGCGCCGATTAGGCCGCCGAGAAACGTTGCAACGCCTTTGCCGCCGCGAAATCGCAGCCAAAAGGGATAGAGATGGCCGAAAAACGCGCCCGTTGCGCCGGCGAGACCAGCGGCCTCGTCATGGAACATCGTCGCCGCGAGCACGTAAGCCGCGGTCGCCTTGGCCGCGTCGAGTATCAGCGTCGCGGCGGCGAGATCCTTGCGGCCGGTGCGCAGCACGTTGGTCGCGCCAATGTTGCCCGAACCTATGCTGCGCAAATCGGCGGTCCCGGCGAGTCGAGTCAGCAGCAGGCCGAACGGGATCGAACCGAAGAGGTAGCCTATGGCGAGCGCAAGAAACGCGTATATGCCATCGAGGGAAATCGCCATGGGCGTGGTGCGCCTCGCAACGCCGGAAGTCTGGCGCAAAGCCTATTCGTGCGCGACCCGTCCCGCAACCAGGGTCATCTTGACCCGGCCTTCGAGCTGCGCTTCGTCGAAGGGAGTGTTGCGGCAGCGCGAATGCAGCGTCGCAGGGTCGAGCGTGAACGGCGATTCGGGGTCGAAGCGCACCAGGTCGGCCGGCGCGCCGACCGTCAGGCGTCCGCAGGGGAGCCCCAAGAGTTCGGCCGGCCGGGTCGTCATCGCGCGCAGCAGCCGAGGCAGCGCGACGCCGCCGGCGGAGACGAGACGCAAGCTCGCCGCCAGCA
This sequence comes from Roseiarcus sp., assembly GCA_050015575.1. Lineage (GTDB taxonomy): Bacteria > Pseudomonadota > Alphaproteobacteria > Rhizobiales > Beijerinckiaceae > Roseiarcus. Next base: position 26,427 of record JBEKBD010000014.1, read on the forward strand.
TCGTCTCGACCCCAATCGCGCCCGCCGACGCCTCGGCGAACGGAAGGCGCTTAGTTTCGACGTCCTGCGGATCATGATCGGAGACGATGACGTCGATGAGGCCGGCGTTCAGCGCTTCGACGAGCGCGAGGCGTTCGTCCTCGCCACGAAGCGGTGGGTTCAGCTTGAGAAAGGTGCGGTAGTCGCCGACATCGTTCTCGTTGAGAGTGAGATGGTTGATCGAGACGCCGCAACTGACCGGCAGGCCGGCTTGGCGCGCCCGCGCCATCGCCTCGAGCGACAGCCGGTTGGAGACGAGGGCCGCGTGATAGCGCGCGCCGGTCAGCGCGACCAGGCGCAGATCGCGCTCCAGCACGATCGTTTCCGCTTCGCGCGGGATACCGGCGAGGCCGAGGCGGCTGGCACTCTCGCCCTCCGCGATCACCCCGTCGCCGCGAAGGTCGCGGTCCTCGCAAAAGTGCATGACCAGCGCGTCGAAATCGCGGGCGTAGGTCAGCGCGCGCCGCATCGTCTGCGCGTTGGCCACGCTGTGGGAGCCGTTGGAAAAGGCGACGGCGCCAGCCTCCGCGAGCAGTCCGATCTCGGCGATCTCGCGCCCCTCGAGGCGCTTGGTCAAAGCCGCGCAGGGCAGCACGCGGACCTTGGCGGTTGCGCGCGCGCGGCGCAGGATGAAATCGACCACGGCGGGATCATCGACCGGCGGATTGGTGTCCGGGCGCGCGACGAGCGTCGTCACGCCGCCCGCCGCGGCGGCGGCGCTGGCGCTGGCGATGGTCTCGCGGTGCTCGGCGCCGGGCTCGCCGATGAAGACGCGCATGTCGACGAGACCGGGCGCGAGGACGTCGCCCTCGCAGTCGACGATCCACGCCTCGGCGGGAACGGCTTCGCGCGTCACGCCCTCGCCGAGCGCCGCGATCTTGCCGTCGACGACGAGCGCGCCGCCGCGCGATTCGCGCGTTTCGGCGGGGTCGATCAGCCGGGCGTCGAGAAAGGCGATGGGGCGAGGATAGGGCACGGACGCCTGGATTAGCCGCGCCGGGGCGCGCAGGCAAGGCCGCCGATGAAACGGGCCTTGCCTGCGCCGGCAAAAGCGTCTAGAGGGCGCCTCTGCCCCGCGGGAGGGCTCTCCCGTCGCTCAAAGCCTTGCGCGCCCGTAGCTCAGCTGGATAGAGCACCAGACTACGAATCTGGGGGCCAGGGGTTCGAATCCCTTCGGGCGCGCCATTCCGTTTGCATCGCTGATTTTGCTCATGGCCTCGACATTCGCGCGAGCAAAGTCGAGAACTTGGCGTTTACGCCGGCGTTACGCGCAAGCAGCGCCAAATAATGGGCTGGCAACGCAACCCACCGTAACCCATACCCCCGGCGAACCGCACGCAAGCGGCGCTGATCCACGCGACGCCGCTCAGCCATCTTGCGGCAGTGACGATTGAGGAGCGTAGCGCGGTCGCGCATGGGTTTGCCGGCGTCGGCGTCGCCGGGGATTGACGAAAGGCGACTGCTATCGACGCGAGATTTCGCCGGCCCCAGCGCGTGTCCGCGCACCTTCACTCTTCCAGCGGCGACCAGGCGAGATCGGCTGGCGCGATAACGCTGGGGACCGTCGGCCAGCGAATCTTCAACTTGGGATCGTCGTAGCGGACGCCCCGGGCGTGGCCGGGCGCATAGAGGCGATCGATCTCGTAGAGTACGTCGGTCGAATCCTCGAGGGTGAGAAAGCCGTGCGCGCAGCCCGCGGGGATCAGCAACGCCACGGCGTTGTCGGCGCTCAAGATCGCCGACGTCCAGCGGCGATAGGCCGGGCTTTCCGGCCTCAGATCGACGACGTCATAGACGCTTCCGCGCGCCGCGCGCACGATCTTGGCTTCCGCCAAGGGCGGCGACTGGAAATGCATATCGCGCAACGTATACGCGATGTAGTTGCGCGAAAAGCTCGTCTGCGCGGGCGCAGCTCGCAGACGCGAATTCCCAGGGACGAAAAAATCTAGCGCAATTAATCGCTTCGCGATTGACTCAAGCTCTCCTCGCGAGCGACACCACGAAGCGTGGTGAAGAACGCGCCGAGTTCAGACGACACCGCCTGAGATATTTCACGAATTGAGCGACGCCCCGCAAAATTATAGCCCAGCGCATCCCAAATGAGAGGACCGACTGTGAGTTTGATCGAGTTCGAGACGAAAAGGTGCGAAGTCTGCGGAAATGAGCGCCTTCGATCGGTCTTGGATCTTGGCCTCCATCCGATGTGCGACGATCTCGTGCCTTTGGGTGACGCCCGCGTCTGCGAGGAACATCCGATCGAGATCCTTTATTGCGACGACTGCCGGACCGCGTGCCAGCGATTCCAAATTCCTAAGCGCGAACTGTTCCCACCGACTTATCATTACCGTTCGCGCCACACTGCGGACGTGCTCAACGGAATGCGCCAACTCGTCGCTGCTTGCCAAGAATATCTCGGCGATGTCGGCGGGGCGAAAGTTCTCGATATCGGCTGCAACGACGGCAGCCTGCTTTCGATCTTCCGGAAAACGGGAGCCAACACATTCGGAATCGAGCCGACCTGCGCGGCGTCGGACGCCCAGGCGGCCGGTCATCGCGTGCTGAACGAATTCATCGATGAAGATGTCGCGATGCGCTTTTGCACGCAATTTGGCCAGCCCGATATAGTGACGTTTACCAATGTCTTCGCGCACATTGAAGATCTACCGGCGGTGCTGAGAGCGTTAAAGATCCTTGCACACCCGAAAACCATGATCGTAATTGAGAATCACTATCTGGGATCGATCTTGGCCCGTCATCAATTCGATACATTCTATCATGAGCACCCACGGACTTATAGCTACACTTCCTTTGTGCGCATCGCTGAGGCGCTGGGCATGCGCATTGGTAAAATCGAATTTCCTGAGCGTTATGGCGGCAACATACGTGTTTTTCTTGCGCGCGATGATGGCGCGGGCAGCCGGGACGGCCATGAACGCTGGGAGGTGCTGGACGCCAAGGAAAAGAGTTTTGGCGCCGGTCTAGCGCGGCTGTCAGCGCAGATCCATCAGTGGCGGGCAAACAAGAAGCGCGAGCTTGATGAAGCCCTTCGCCGACACGGCGTTCTGGAGGGTAAGGCCTTTCCCGGCCGGGCGGCTATTCCGATCAAGATGCTGAACCTCGACGCGAGCACCGTCTCAGCTGTTTACGAGAAGCCAGGGTCGGGGAAGATCGGGCACTATGTTCCTGGGACGCGCATTCCGATCAAGTCCGACGACGAATTCAAGCCCAATTCCGATAGTCGCCCCCTTGTCAATATGGCTTGGCATATTTCAGAGGAAATCGAGGCCTACATGCGAGCCCGGGGGTATCAGGGGCCGATCATCGATATCATCGCTCCGGGGGACTTCGCCGAATGAAGGTAGCGATTTTCGGTTCGGGTTTCGGGTTGTACGGCTACTTGCCCGCGCTTTTGATAGGATCTGGCGCGGAAGTCGTCTTGCCCGATCGCTATAAGGCGCGCCTCGAAGATCGCTCCGACGTGCGTCATCTGACGGATCGAATCGAGTGGGTTGAGGACGAAACCGCGGCCCTCGATCGGGTTTGCGCCATCATCCTTTCGCAGCGACCGACCGACCAAGTCCGTTGGCTCGCCAATATCCTTCCTCGAACCGCGCCGAGCTGCATTTTGATGGAGAAGCCCTTGGCCCCCGACCCGGTCCAGGCCAAGGACATTCTCCAGCGGGCGCGAGATTCCGGCAAGCGGATCAGGATCGGCTACACTTTCCGGTATGCGCCATGGGCGAAGCGTTTCGCCCATGCACTGGAACGGCCTTGGCCAAACGGCGAGGTAACCGTCACGTGGCGATTTCGCGCCCATCATTACGCAACAGACGTTTCGAATTGGAAGCGTTTTGTTTCGGTCGGCGGCGGCGCGTTGCGGTTCTATGGCATTCATCTCATCGCGCTTCTCGCGGAGTGCGGATACAACGACGCCCTTTCGTCGTCGATCGCTGCAACGCGGCCAGACGAAGCGGAAATTTGGGAAGCGGTGTTGGCGGGGCTCGGCTTGCCGACGTGCAGGGTGGTCGTCGACTCCAATGCCGAGCATGAGAGTTTTTCCGTGACTGCCGGTCCCGATGGCCGTCCCCTGGCCGATCTCAAGGAGCCCTTCGAGGAAGTTGAGCGTCACGGGCCTCTTGATCCACGGGTCGATGTTCTGGCTCGATTGTGCAGAGAATTCCTAGCTGCCGACGCCACGCCGCTCTCATGGTATGAGGACTCGATCGCCTTATGGCGCAAAGTAGAAAATCAAACCGAGATCACTGTCCGGCTCCGCCACGACCGGAACTGAGCTGCTTCGCGTTTAAGGGGCTGGCGCTGGAAGCGCGCCGTAGGCTTCGATCTGGGCGAGGGTGACGGCGCGCGGGCTTTCGCCGAGGCGGACGCGCCGGTGCCAGTCGGCGGTCCAGCGAACCGCCGACGCGCTGGTTAAGCGGTTGCGCCAGCCGAGTTCACGCTGCGCCCGGCGCGAATCGATCGAAAGGCTGCGCATCTCGATCGAGCCTGCGAGCGCGCCCGTGTCGAATTCCGGCGGCGCGCCGAGCGCCTCCAACATGGCGCGAGTCAGTTCGGCCACCGTGACCGGACCGGCCGGATCGGGGCCGAAATTGAGCGCGCGCGGGATCGCGCGGTCGAGGCTCTCGACGTAGAGAAAATAGCCGGCCAGGCAGTCGAGTGCGTGCTGCCAGGGCCGCGTCGCGCCGGGCAGGCGCAGGACCGGACGTCGCTTTAGCGCCCAGGCGCGAACGATGTCCGGGACGATGCGGTCCTCGGCAGCGTCGCCGCCGCCGATGACATTGCCGCCGCGCGCGGTCGCCAACGCGACGCCGCGCGGGGCGAAATAGGTCCGCCGGTAGGCGCGCGCAATCATCTCCGTCGCCGCCTTCGACGCCGAATAGGGGTCCTCGCCGCCGAGCGGGTCGTCCTCGACGAAGGCCTCGCCGCGCTCGGGATTGAGGTAGACCTTGTCGGAGGTTACGATCAGGATGCGCTCGACGCGCTCGGCGCCGCGCAGCGCTTCGAGCAGATGCGCCGTCCCCATGACGTTGACGGCGAGCGTTGCGAGCGGTTCGGCGACAGCGCGGCGCACGATCGGCTGCGCCGCGAAATGCAACACGATTTCAGAGTCGGCGGCCGCGACGGCGGCGCGAACCGCCTCGGGCGCTCGCAGGTCGCCGATGCGGGAGTCGAGGTCTTGCGCGACATCGGCGAGGTCGAACAAGGCCGGGCGCGTGTCGGGCGCGAGCGCAAAGCCGGTCGTCGTCGCGCCGAGCCGCTTAAGCCACAAAGCCGCCCAGCTCCCCTTGAAGCCGGTGTGGCCGGTCAGCAGGACGCGGCGGCCGCGCCAGAAGTCGGGGTTGGGGAGCGGCGCGCTCACGCCCAGGTCTTCCACGGCGCCCTTCCCGAGGCCCAGTACTCCTCGAGCAGGTTCTTGTCGCGCATCGTGTCCATCGGCTGCCAAAAGCCTTTGTGGCGATAGGCCATCAATTCGCCCTGCGCGGCGAGCGTCTCCAGCGGCGCGCCTTCCCAGGATGTCTGGTCGCCTTCTATCAGGTCGACGACCGAGGGGTCGAGGACGAAGAAGCCGCCGTTGACGAAGCCCTGGTCGCCGGGCGGCTTCTCGACAAAGCGCTGGACGCGGTCGCCGTCGAGCGAAAGCGCGCCGTATCGGCCCGGCGGGACGACCGCGGTCAGCGTCGCCTTGTGTCCGTGACGGCGGTGGAAGGCAACCTCGGCGGCGATGTCGATGTCGGCGATGCCGTCGCCATAGGTGAAGCAGAACGGCTCGTTCGCGTCGAGGTACTTCGCCACGCGCTTCAACCGGCCGCCGGTCTGCGTCTTCTCGCCGGTGTCGATCAGCGTCACCCGCCACGGCTCCGCGTGGCTGTCGTGGAAAGTGGCGTGGTTGGCGCGCGCGTCGATCGTCACATCGGAGGCGTGGAGGAAGTAGTTCGAAAAGTACTCCTTGATCATGTATCCCTTGTAGCCGAGGCAGACGATGAACTCCTCGACGCCGTGGCGGGCGTAAATCTTCATGATGTGCCAGAGGATCGGCATGCCGCCGATCTCGGCCATCGGCTTGGGCCGCAGATGGGATTCCTCGGAAATGCGAGTCCCGAAGCCGCCCGCGAGAATAACCGCTTTCATCGCCGTTCGTTTCGCAATTTGTCGCCAGGGCCTTATCAAGTTATATGGGCGGACGGAAGGGCGCACGTTCGGCAGGTCGCAGCGACCCCGACCGGACCGAGGTCGCCGAGCCCGCGCCGTCGGTAAACGAAAAGGATCGCTTCATGGTGCCGATCACGATCGGCGTTCCCGTCTACAACGGGGCCAAGCTGCTCGACGATTGCCTGGCTTGCCTCGCGCGGCAGACCTTCCGCGATTTCAAAGTCGTGATTCTCGACAACGCTTCGACTGACTCCACTGGAGACATCGCACGCGCCTGGGTCGCCCGGGATTCGCGTTTCACCTATGAGCGGCAGACGCACAACGTCGGCATGATGCCCAATTTTTGCGACGTTCTGCTGCGCGCGGAGAGTCCGTGGTTCATGTGGCGCGCCCACGACGAGTTGACGGCGGACAATTACCTCGAAGCGCTTTATCGCCTCGCGACCGGGACGCCGGGATGCAAACTCGCCTTATCGACATGCGTATTGTGCGATCTCGACGGCCGCCGACGAACGGTCCCGTTACCAGACGCTCAAGCGTTCGTCGCCTTGCGAGGTCAGTTGGCCATGCTGTTGGACTATCCCGAGAGTTGGCTCTACGGACTCTGGAACACCGAGACGGCGCGGAAATCCTGCCTGCCCGTCTGCGCCCACTATCCCTACGCGAATGCGGCCGAGCATCTCATTCTGTATGGACCGATTAGTGACGGCGCCGCTAGAGGGACGGCGGAAACGGAGATATACAAGCTCGTTCGCCGCACCGGCGGGGTCGGGGAGCCAAAATTCAGGTACACGAGCGCGCAGTTGCTGGACATGCGCCGGGCCTTCATCCGCGAACTGCGTCGCATCCGATCCGAGGGCGACCTGTCGCTTCCTCTTCGACTCGCGCACTGGGCTTTCGAACCCTTATATTTGCGCCGGCGACTGCCGTCGCTGTCGAAAATTGCGCGCACGCGCCTGCGCGAGCTGTTGGGGATTTGGAAGCCTTCCGGGCCGGTGTCGACGTAACCAAATCGTGCTCTAGAGGGAGATAATCCTAGCAAAGGTTTTACGCAATCTTCGTCGAAGCGCTTTCAGCGGGCGCCGACGCCCCGGTCTTAACGCGGTGGGCGGCACGCTCCTAGACGTAAGGGTCTTCTCGTCGCTTTGCGCGATGATTTTGGCGACGACGGCGAAAAGGTTGTATTCCGTCATCAGACGTCGACGGCTTTCTTGAATATGAACTCGATTGTCTTCCCACAGGGTTGAATCGAGAATGCTTTCGATCTCTTCGATTGCTCGATCCGGATCGGCGATATCAATTTGGCGCAAGCTCCGCTCGTCGAAATAGGACCCGATATTTTTGCATCCGGCGAAGATCGGAAAACAATCGCCGAGATACGCGTCCGCGATCTTTTCGGTCCAAAAATGATCGATTTCATTGTTCTCGACCGCGATATGGTATTTGTAGGCTGCAATTCCTTCCTGCTTGTCGTCGATGGGGCGCGAGTCGCGGCCGAACACATCGACGCGATGGCCCAGGCGCGCTTTGAGGCGCTCGACAAACGCCAGACGCCGCCGGTGGTATGGCAGCGAGGCTTTTTGCGAGCAGATGATCGACGCCAGTTTTGACTTGCACTTGTCCGCCGCCAAAGCCGGCCACCGTATGGCGCTTGCGTAGTTTTCCGGGCGGTGGTCCATACCATAGTGCCAAGGCAGCGCGGATTGCTGGATGAAGGAGCGACCGCGAAACCCTGGAATCGCGTAGGGGCTGACGATCGCGCCAAATTGGTTGACGAATTTGGATGGATAAACCTTCAAGCCGGGGGGTTCGCAGATAAACAAGATTCGCCGCTCGTAAGGCGCGTTTGTCCTCAGGGAGGGCCAGGGCTCGTCGTATACGACGAGCCAGTCGGCGTCGGTGTTCCCGTCGTCGAGCTGGAACTGCAAATCGCCCCAAACTCCGTCATCGTTCGGCGTTTGACGAAACCACGGCACCTTCGAATAGATGGATGACAGTCGAACCCGGGTTGGCGCCGAACTCATTGCTTTCGCGATCTCAGTTGCATCGAAAAATTGCCATCGAAGCGCCCGTCGTTTTGACGTCCTTCAGCCGATCTCTCGCCCGAAGAACCTCATCGCAAACTGGCGCTCTCGTGGTCGCCAACGAACGCCGTGTTTCTAAGCAAGACATCCCCTGGATATCGGGTGACCACGTCGAACGAAGGCAGCAGCGCAAGAAGCTCTTTCAGCGGACGCTGCCCCTCGTAAAGCTCGACATCGCTGTATTCCGTGCATAGGAACCTCGTTTCCCGCAAAATCTTCGCCGCGCCGAGAATCACGTCGGCCTCGGC
>JBEKBD010000015.1:0-34635 GCA_050015575.1 Roseiarcus sp.
GGCGCCCGTTGGAAATCGCGATCGAATAGAATTCGCCGCGCGAGGAATCGCCGCGCAGGATGCACGAGGGATACTTCCAGGTGATCGCCGATCCCGTCTCGACCTGCGTCCAGGAAATCTTCGCCCGCGCGCCGCGGCAGTCGCCGCGCTTGGTGACGAAGTTGTAGACGCCGCCTCTGCCCTCGGCGTCGCCGGGGTACCAGTTCTGCACCGTCGAGTACTTGATCTCGGCGTCCTCGTGGGCGACCAGTTCGACCACTGCGGCGTGGAGCTGGTTCTCGTCGCGCTTGGGCGCGGTGCAGCCCTCGAGGTAGCTGACGTAGGCGCCCTTGTCGGCGATGATCAGCGTGCGCTCGAACTGGCCGGTGTTCTGCTCGTTGATGCGAAAGTAGGTCGAAAGCTCCATCGGACAGCGCACCCCCGGCGGCACGTAGACGAACGAGCCGTCGGAGAACACCGCCGCGTTGAGCGTGGCGTAGAAATTGTCGGTCGGCGGCACCACCGAGCCGAGATAGGCCTTCACGATCTCGGGATGATTGTGCGCCGCCTCGGAGAACGAGCAGAAAATCACGCCGGCCTTGGCGAGCTCGGCCTTGAAGGTCGTCGCCACCGAGACCGAATCGAACACCGCGTCGACGGCGACCTGCGGCCGTTCGACCCCGGCCAGAATCTCCTGTTCCACCAAGGGAATGCCGAGCTTGGCGTAGGCTCGCAGCAGCTCAGGGTCGACTTCGTCGAGCGATTTCGGCCCCGGCGCGGATTTCGGCGCCGAGAAATAATAGAGATCCTGGAAGTCGATCTCGGGATACTCGACCCGCGCCCAACGCGGCGTCGCCATCGTCAGCCAACGCCGGTAGGCCTCCAGGCGCCAGTCCAACAGCCATTGCGGCTCCCGCTTCTTGGCGGAAATGAACCGGACGATGTCTTCGTTGAGGCCCTTGGGCGCCTTGTCGGACGCGATGTCCGTGATAAAACCGTACTTGTAGGCGTCGCTTTCAATCGAACGGACGCGGTCGACCGTCTCGCGGACTGCCGCCATGGGACTTCTCCTCGCCTGGACGGTTTCAAGGACCGTCGGTGGGGGTCAAAAACGATGCGCCAACGACCTCTGTCGCGCTTCACGGCTCCGGTCTGTGGCAGACCGCTTCTATATTGTGTCCGTTGGGGTCGATTGCAAACGCCCCGTAATAGTTCGGATGATAGTGCGGGCGCAAGCCCGGCGCGCCGTTATCCCTCGCCCCGGCTTTGAGCGCGGCGGCGTAGAACGCGTCGACTTCGGCGCGGTTTCTCGCCGTGAACGCCAAATGCAGCGGCGAGGCGGGCGGATCGCCCTGGCTGAACCACAATTGCGGCTTTCCGTCGCGGCCCATGCCGACGCGGCCGGCCCATTCCATCGCGATCACGACGCCCAGCGGCGCGAGCGCCGCCGCGTAGAAGCGCCGGCTGGCCTCGAGGTTCCGGACCTTGAAGCCGATGTGATCGAGCATCGCGCACCTCAATGAAGCGTCCGCGTTCGTCGCACGGGACGCGCGCGGCGCTCCTTCTCGCGTGGGGACGCTAGTCGCGCCTTCAATCGACGTCAAACCCGCGTCGCTCGCGCCGACGGCCGACCGACCGCCGGCCCCGTCGCGACGGGTCGACTACTCCTAGTCGCTGGCGTATTCGCCGCGCAACCGGGAGACGATATTGAGCAATTCGAGGTGGGCCGTCCGCGGCTCCGATTCGGCGGCGGACGCCGCGGGGCGCTCGGTCTGCGGCCGGTAGTCGCCGAATTTCATCCGCATCGGCGTGGCGATCGCCTCGCCGAAGGCGATCGCTTCGCGATCGGCGAGCGAAGAGAGAAATGCGATCGTGCTCGCCGAGGAGACCCCCAGCGCGGAGCGAATGATCGCCTTGTCGTGCTCGTTGGCCAAGCGCATCGCGAATATCGTCGAACATTGCGAAAGCACCGTCGCGTCGAGTTCCGACGGGCGCTGCGTGACGATGCCGAGCGAAGCGCCGTATTTGCGCCCCTCCTTGGCGATGCGGCCGATCGCCTGGCGGGTCGGCCCGAACGCCTGCGACTGGTCGGTGGGCACGTAGCGATGGGCCTCTTCGCACACCACCGCGATCTCGTAGTTCCCCTCGCTCCACAGGGCGATTTCGAACGCCATGCGCGCGAGCACCGAGACCAGCGAATTGACCACTTCGTTGGGAAGGCCGGCCAATTGCATGATCGTCACCGGCGCGCCCGCCTTCGGCAGCCGGAAAATGCGCGAAAGGACCTTGGCCATGTTGTCTTCGACGACGACCTTGCCGAACATGAAGCGGAAACGCGGATCGCGGCTCAGCGCCTCCAGGCGGTGTTTCAGCGCGCGGAGGTCCGAGCGCGGATAGCGTTGATCGAGCTTGCCGAGCCATTCGTCGATGATGCTCACCATGTCGGCGACCCGATAAGGCACCGGCGTGTCGGCGCTGATGCCGGCGGAGTCGGAGTTCGCCGCGCGGCGCAGCGGACTGGCCGCGATCAGCGAGGCCGAGCTCCCTTGAAATTGCGCCTTGGCGGTCTTGATGACGTCGTAAAGCGCGTCGGTCTCGTCGGAATTCGGCTTGCGGCCGCTGTAAATGATGTCGGCGATCTCCTCGAATTTGAACATCCAATAGGGAAGTTCGAGATTGTCGGAATGGAGAACGATCGAGTCGGTGGGGAAATTGCGCCCATATTCGTTGTGCGGATCGATGACCAGCGCGCGCAGCTTCGGCCGCGCGGCCAGGCACTTCCTCAGCAGCATCGACACCGCGGTGGTCTTGCCGACTCCGGTCGATCCGATCACCGCGAAGTGCTTGCTGACGAGTTCGTCGACGCTGAACAAGGCGGGAACCGATTGGTTTTGGGTCAGGCGGCCGATTTCGACGCCGCGGACGCCGCGAAAACTGTAGATCGCCTTGAGATCGTCGGCGCGCATGCGGTGCGCGGCGGCGCCGAGCGCGGGATAGGAACGAACGCCGCGGAAGAACTGCGGTTCGCCGGAATCGTCGTCGACGATCTCGCCGCTCAGTTCAATCTTGACATCGACGACGTTGGCCTCGTTATCGCTCCACAGGCGATTGGCGGTAGACAACTCGCAGACCACGCCGACGAGCCGCGAATTTTCATGCACGATCGTGATGAGATGGCCGACCGACCAGTGCTCGCCGTCGTCGTTCGGCGCCACTTGGCAGGCGATGACGCCTTCGGCGCCGTTGAGCGAGACCAGGCGGCCGATTATGCGATCGGCGCCCTGCTCGCGCCGGTCGTGCAGCGAAAGAACCGAACCGCGGTTCGGCGAAAATTCCAGTTTCATCGCCAGTCCTGTTTCCTAGCGGCGCCGATCGCGTTTGAGCGGCGAGGAGGCGCGGACGGGCAAAGCGGCGCTGGGCGGCGGCGCGCGGCTCCGGGCCCGGCGCCCTTCGGCGCGCTCCCGCGCCCGGACATTAAACGGCCGCAACCGTAAACAAAGCCTTGCCGCGCCGGTCGGCGCGATCGGACAGATTTGAAGCATCAAGGATCTGCGGTCTCGGACGGCGACGCCTTTCGTCGCGGCCCTTTGGCGCGGCTCGCCTCACGGCGCCGCGCGGACCTCCGGGTCGCCGCCGACCAGGCGGGCGAATTGGCGCAAGCGCGTCTGCAGCCGGTCGCTGTTGAGCGGGGCGAGATCGCTCGGCAACGTCAACGCGATCCGACCCTTCTCGACGATCATCGGCGTGCGCGGCAGGACGCCCGGCATGGCGGCCGAAACGATGTAGGCGACGCGCATCGCGGCGCCGAGAATCCGCGCCCGGTCGAGCTGCCTGGCCGACGCCAGCGAGCGCGTCTGCGGGCTGACCTCCTGATCGATCGACACGTGGCGATAGGACGCCGCGAGCGCGAGAAAGGCGCGGGAAGGATGGTCGAGCGCGACGAACGAAGCGTTGGCGACCAGATCGTAGGACTGTTCGCCGCGATAGTCCGGATGCGCGCGCCAGGCGATATCCGACAACAGGCAGGCGGCGTGGCGCAGCCGCGTCTCTTCCGCGGTCTCGTCGAGATGCGAGGTGCCGAGGAATCGGCTGGTCCAATCGAACAATTCTTCGGCGTGCGCCGGCGCGCGCGACCGCAGCCGGTTGAATTGCCGCGCCGCCATGATGAGCGGATCCTGCGCCTGCTCGGCCGGGGCGAGGCTGTCGTACAACAACCCCTCGCGCACGCCCAAGGCGGAAATGACCACTTCCCGAGGCTCGGCCCGGCGGATGATTTCCTCCAGCACCGCCGCGCCATAGGCGAGCAGCGGCCGGCGGGCGGACGAAACCGAATCGATCGAGGTCGGCGCTTCGGCCTCAATGCGTTCGATCAGCTTGGCGAATTCCAGCGCGTCGCGGGTGGGGATGACGTAATTGTGCATGACGCGGATCGGGTACTGGCGCTGGCTCATATGCAGGCGGGCGAGCGAGCGCCACGTGCCGCCGACGGCGTAAAAGGTCCGCCCCGCCAAATTGTCGAGGGTCTTGACCTGGGCGAGCGCGTCGCGCGCGATTTTCGCCGCCTTCCTGGGCGAGCGATCGGAGAGTTCCGACAGCGACAAGCCGCCGAGCGGCAGCGACACGCCGCGACCGAGCTTGCCGTCCTTCAGGTCGGTCAATTCGAGCGAGCCCCCGCCCAGGTCGCCGACCACGCCGTCGGGCGCGCGGATCGAGGAGAGGACGCCAAGCGCGGCGAGCTGCGCCTCGCGCGGCCCAGCCAGCTGAGCGATCGGGCAGCCGATCGCCCTTTCCGCCAATTCCAGGAATTGCGCGCCGTTGGCGGCGTCGCGCACCGCCGCGGTCGCCAGCGGGCGTATGTCCGATATTCCCATCGTCCGGCAAAGAACCCTGAACCGCTGCAACGCCGCCAGCGCCTTGGCGACCGAGTCCTCGGGCAGAAAGCCCTTCGTGGCGACGCCGCGCCCCAGGCCGCACAGCACCTTTTCGTTGAACGTCGGGGTGAGCGCGCGCGTCAGGGCTTCATAGGCGACCAGCCGCACCGAGTTGGACCCGATATCGACGATTGCGACCGGCTCGCCCGACAATCGCCCCCTTGATTCCAGCGCCGACATCGATGGCTCACTCAAGACTTGGATTTCTCGCGATCGAAGGTTTCCTTGTTCGCGTCCCCCCCCCCCCCCGCCGTCGCTCGGCGATTTCGCCGCCGCTTCGCCTCGAAGCCCGCGCGTCCTTCAGGCGTGCAGCTTGCGAGGGGGCAGAGAACCCGGGCTCGATTCGCTTAACGAGTGGCCGCGGCCCGACAGGCTCGGATGGGTCAGGAAATATTTGTGCACGTTGAAAGGCTCCTCGCCGTCGGCCGGCGTGATCCTGACGCTCGAACCGTCGGGCAACACTCGAAAGCTTTGCTGGTTGTCCATCAGGTTGGCCGCCATGATCTGATTGAGCACCTGTTCGTGCACCGTCGGATTGCGCAACGGCACCAGCGCCTCGACGCGGCGATCGAGGTTGCGCTGCATCAAATCCGCCGAAGAAATGTAGACATGCGCCTTGCGGTTCGGCAATCCGTGGCCGCCGCCGAACGCGTAGACTCGGGCGTGCTCGAGGAAGCGCCCGACGATCGACTTGACGCGAATATTCTCGGAAAGGCCCGGCACGCCCGGCCTGAGGCAACAGATGCCGCGCACGATGAGATCGATTTCGACGCCGGCGCGGCTCGCCGCGTACATGGCGTCGATGATTTCCGGATCGACCAGCGCATTGCATTTGCCCCAGATCGCCGCCGGCTTGCCGGCCTCGGCGCAAGCGATCTCCTCGGCGATGTGCCTTAGCAGACGCTTCTTCAAGGTGAACGGCGATATCGCGATCAACTCCAGCCCGTCCGGCTCCGCGTAGCCGGTGATGAAATTGAACACGCGCGCCACGTCGCGCCCGATCGCGGGGTCGGCGGTGAACAGCGAAATGTCGGTGTAAACGCGCGCGGTGACGGAATGATAATTGCCGGTGCCGAGGTGGCAGTAGGTGATCAGCGACCCGCCCTCGCGCCGCGCCACCATCGACAATTTGGCGTGGGTCTTCAATTCGATGAAGCCGAACACGACTTGCGCGCCGGCGCGTTCAAGATCGCGCGCCCAGCGGATATTCGCCTCTTCGTCGAAGCGCGCCTTCAGCTCGATCAGCGCGGTGACCGACTTGCCGGCTTCGGCCGCCTCGATCAACGCGCGCACGATCGGGCTGTCGGCGGAGGTGCGATAGAGCGTCTGCTTGATCGCGACGACGTTCGGGTCGCGCGCCGCCTGAGAGAGGAACTGCACGACGACGTCGAAGGATTCATAGGGGTGGTGGACGACGAGGTCCTTCTGCCGGATCGCGGCGAAGCAATCGCCGCCATTGTCGCGCACGCGCTCGGGAAAGCGCGGATTGAACGGCGGAAACTTGAGGTCGGGACGGTCGAGGCCGATGAGCTGCGCCAATTCGTTGAGCGCCAACATTCCCTCGACAAGCACGACGCCGGAGGTGACGACGTCGACGTCGCCGGTGACGAACGCGCGCAACGCCTCGGGCATGCTCGCTTCGATCTCCAGCCGGATGACCGAGCCGCGGCGGCGGCGCTTCAGCGCGCTTTCGTACAGACGCACCAGGTCTTCGGCCTCTTCCTCGACTTCGATGTCGCTGTCGCGGATGACGCGGAAACTGCCCTGCCCCGTCACCTTGAAGCCGGGAAACAGCTGGCCGATGAACGCCAGGATGATCTGCTCGAGCGAAACGAAGCGTTGCGCGCCGGCGACCCCTGCCTCGGGCAGCCGGACGAAGCGATCGATCTTGCTGGGAACGCGCACCAGCGCGCTCATCGTTTGGCGTTCGCCGAGGCTCTTCAGCTCGAGGGCGAGGGTGAAGCCGAGATTGGGAATGAAGGGAAAGGGATGGGCCGGGTCGACCGCCAGCGGGGTCAGCACGGGAAAGACATGGAGAAGGAAGTAGTCCTCCAGCCACTGCCGATCGGAGCTGGGGAGCGCGCCCACCTCGCAGATGACGATGCCGGCGGTCTCGAGTTCGCCGCGCAGCTCGCGCCACCGCTGCTGCTGCTGCGCGACGAGTTCAGCCACGCGCACGCCGATGCGCTCGAGCTGTTCGGCCGGGGTGAGGCCATCGTCCGACGTTTTCGTCATGCCCGCGAGCACCTGCCCGACCAAGCCGGCGACGCGCACCATGAAGAACTCGTCGAGGTTGTCGGCGGAGATCGAAAGAAAGCGCAGCCGCTCGAGCAGCGGGTGTTCGAGATTGCCCGATTCCTCGAGCACCCTGCGGTTGAACTCCAGCCACGACAATTCGCGGTTGATGAACCGTTCCGGCGATGAAATCAGGCCGGACGCGGCGCTCTCCGACGAATTCAGCGCGGTTTTCATCCCCGTCGATCTCCTTCTCGCCGCTCTTGCCGCGCGACGCGCCAACTCCGCCTCCCCCCAGGCGACGACCGATCGGACCTTCGTCCGCCCCGGCGCTTCGCTCTCTCCCTTCGGGCAAGATCATGACAGAAGCGCGTCGAGGCCGATTGCGCAAGTGCGCAGCCGCCGTCATCGGGCCCCGGGGATCGCTCGCGCGCCCGCCAGCGCCGCCGCGACCGCCGCGAGCGCTTGCGGGTAGAGCTTGTGCTCCTCGACGAGCACGCGCGCCGCCAGCGCATCGGCGTCGTCGTCGGGCAGCACGGCGACGCGCGCCTGGGCGACGATCGGGCCGGCGTCGAGTTCGGGCTCGACGAAATGCACGGTGCAGCCGTGCTCCCTCAAGCCCGCCGCCAGCGCGCGCTCGTGGGTGTGCAGACCCCGCAAGTCAGGCAGCAGCGAGGGATGGATGTTGAGCATTCGCCCGCGCCAGCGCTCGGCGAACGGCGCGCTCAAGACGCGCATGAAACCGGCGAGGCACACCAGCTCGATGCGATGCGACGCCAGCCGCGCCTGCATCGCCGCTTCGAACGCCTCGCGCGTGGGATAGGCGCGCGATTCGACGATCTCCGTCGCGATCCCCGCCTGGCGCGCCAGCGCCAGGCCGCCGGCGTCGGCCCTATTGGAAAGAACGAGCGCGATTCCAGCGGGAAAATCGGGCGCGCGCGCCGCCTCGATCAGCGCCGCCATGTTGGAGCCGCGCCCGGAAATGAGAATGGCCACCCGCGCCCGCGCGCTCACAGCCTCAGCCGCCCGCGCATGACGACGCGTTCGCCCTCGCGCGCCGCGAGCCGGCCGATCGGCGTCGGCTCGAGGCCGTTGGCGGCGAGCGCCCGCATCGCCTCGTCCGCCGCCTCCGCCGCGACGAAGGCGACCATGCCGAAGCCGCAATTGAACGTGCGCAGCATTTCGGCTTGCCCGATTCCGCCCGTCGCGGCGAGCCAGGAGAACACCGGCGGGGCCGAGAACGCCTCGAGATCGAGCGCGACCGCGAGATCGTCGGGCAGCACGCGCGGCAGATTGTCGGGAAAGCCGCCGCCGGTGACATGGGCGAGCGCCATGACGGCCCGCGTCGCCTTCAGCGTCGCCAGCAGCGGCTTCACATAGAGCCGCGTCGGCTCGAGCAGCGCGGCGGCGATCGAGCGCTCCGGCGCGAAGGGCGCCGGCGCCTCCCAGGCGAGGCCGCTCAGCGCGACGATGCGGCGCACCAGCGAAAAGCCGTTGGAATGAACGCCCGACGAAGGCAGGCCGATCGCCAGGTCGCCGGCCTTGAGGCCCGCGCGGGGAAGCAAGGCGCCCCGCTCCGCCGCGCCGACCGCGAAGCCGGCGAGATCGAAATCGCCCTTTGCGTAGAGCCCGGGCATTTCCGCCGTTTCGCCGCCGATCAGCGCGCAGCCCGACTCGACGCACGCCGCCGCTATGCCGCCGACGATCGCCGCGCCGACGGCGGGGTCGAGCTTGCCGGTCGCGTAATAGTCGAGAAAGAACAGCGGCTCGGCGCCCTGGACGACGATGTCGTTGACGCACATCGCGACCAGATCCACGCCGATGGTCGCGAAGAGGCCGCTCTCGACGGCGATCTTGACCTTGGTGCCGACGCCGTCGTTGGAGGCGACCAGCACGGGATCGACGAACCCCGCCGCCTTGAGATCGAACAGCCCGCCGAAGCCGCCGATCTCGGCGTCCGCGCCCGGTCGGCGCGTCGCGCGCGCCAACGGCTTGATCCGCTCGACCATGGCGGCGCCAGCGTCGATATCGACGCCGGCGTCGGCATACGTGAGGTTCGCGGGCGCGGATCGGGTCATGGCCGGACGCAGGGGAATGACTGGCGGCGGGTTAGCCGCTCGGGCTTTCGGGCGCAAGGGCGGAGGGGAAATAGGCGGCGGCTGTGCACAAGGGCGAAGCCGACACGGAGAGTCGCCGGGATTGGTCTTCTCAACCAGCGCTGGGCGGCCGAGCTCAGCCGCCGGATTCCTCCTCCGGCCCAAAATTATGCCAGCCGCCGTCTGACGCGATCAGCGCGTCGGCCTCCTTCGGCCCCCAGCTTTGGCGCGCGTAGAGACAAACCGGCGGGTAGGTCTTGAGAACCGGATCGACTGCCGCCCAGGCGGCCTCGATCGCGTCCTCGCGAGTGAACAGCGCGCCGTCGCCCGCCATGGCGGCGCCCAGCAGCCGCGTGTAGGCGGATTCTTCGCCGGTGTGTTCGTCGGCCAGAGAAAGTTCCCGCAAGTCGCCGACGAACTCTTTGCCAGTGCGCTTGATGCGGGCGGCGAGAGCGATGACCGAACGCGGCGAAAGGCGAAACCGCAGATAGTTTGAATGGCTGAACGCGGGCATGGAGTCTTCGAACAGCGGCTGCGGCGGCGGCTTCAGTTCCACCAGAATCTCGGTCCCCGTCTGCGCCAGGCATTTGCCGGAGCGCAGGTAAAACGGCACGCCCGCCCAGCGCCACGAGTCGATGTACAGCTTCAGCGCGCAGTAGGTTTCGACGTCGGAATTCTTGGCCACGTTCGCCTCGTCGCGGTAGCCGACGTATTGGCCGCGCACCATGTCCTCGGGCTTCAACGGCCGCATCGCCCGGAAGACCTTCGCCTTCTCGTCCTGGACGAAGCCGTAGTTCTGGCCGGCGGGGGGCTCCATGGCCAGCAGCGCGACGATCTGGAACAAGTGATTCTCGACCACGTCGCGCAAGCACCCGGCGGTCTCGTAGAAGGCGCCGCGGCCCTTGACGCCGAAATCCTCCGCCAGGGTCACCTGAACGCTCGACACGTAGTTGCGGTTCCAGATCGGCTCGAAGAACGAATTGGCGAAGCGAAGATAGAGGATGTTCATGATCGCTTCTTTGCCGAGGTAGTGATCGATGCGGAAAATCGAGTCTTCCGGGAAAGCCGCCCGCGCGACGGCGTTGAGTTCGCGCGCGGACGCCAGGTCGCGTCCGAACGGCTTCTCGACGATCACGCGCGCGTTCTCGCTCAGGCCCGCCGACGCGAGCCCCTTGATCACGGTCTCGAACAGCGAGGGCGGAATCGCGAGGTAGTGCGCGGGGCGCTGGGCGCCGCCCAGCGCCTTCTTGATGGCGGCGAACGTGCCCAGATCTTTGTAATCCCCGCTGACGTAGACGGTCAGCTCGTCGAGACGGCGCAGCGCGTTCGGGTCGTCGATCCCGCCCGATTGCTGGATGCTGTCCTGCATGCGGGCGCGCAGTTGCTCCAGGCTCCACCTCGGCGAGGCGACGCCGACGACCCGCGATCGCAACGCGCCGCTCTTCGCCAGCGCGTAGAGCGCCGGGAAGATGCTCTTGTGGGCGAGATCGCCGGTCACGCCGAAGAGCACCAGGGCGTCCGAATGCAAGGCGGTCATCGGTCGTCCCTTTCTCGCCGGCGATCTTTCGGCGAGACCTTTTTCCGATTGAAATGGACTGTCAAGAGTCTCGAGCGTGGAAGACGGCGAACGGCGCCGCAAAGCGGTCCGCGTCGTTTCGCCTAACCCTTCTTGATGAGCCCGCCGCCGCCGCGGTCGCGACGGGGCGCCGCGATCGAGCGTGATCGCCCCTTCGTATCGTCCAAAGAGCCGGTCCGCGACGACTGCGTAAAATCGCGACGATTCATTTCATTCATCCTTGAGCGGCCTCGTCCAAGCTCCGAGACGCGCCCGCCGACCCGCGTTCGCGTCGTGCGGCCTGCGGCGCTTGTTGTTGTTCGCGACAAAGGGGCGTCGTCATGACGACACGGTTCCACCCGACCGACTTCGAGCCGACTCTCGACCCCGAGGTCTTGCGCGAAGGCGCCCGCCGGCAATTCCGCTTCTCGTGGATCTTGCTGCTCGCGCTCGCGTTCGCCGCGATCGGGCAAGTGCGGCCGTTCGACAGCGCCCCGGACGCGGCCAGGCTCGGCCACAGCCGCGTCGTGACGCCGACCTTCGCGCCGTCGCCGGCCGCGCTGACGCGCCCGCCGAGCGTGGCGGGCGCGAGCGTCGGGTGAGAGGCGAAGCCCGGTCAGAATTCCTTCCAGCCAGCGGCTTCCGGGACGGCCTTGCGCGCCGCCGCCGCCATCGGGCGGGCTGGGGCGGCCGCCGATTGCCGGCCGCGTTCGCGGGCCGGCGAAGCGTTTCGCTCCTGCCTTTGGCCTGCCTCCGTCAGCGGCGCGCGCGATCTGACGTCGAGCGTCGCGACGACGGCGTCGGCGACGCCCCGCCCGACCTTGAACTGGCCGATCAAGCTCGCCAGCTGCCCGGTCTCCTCCGAAAGCCCACGGCTCGCCGCCGAGGATTGTTCGGCCATCGCCGCATTTTGCTGCGTCACCTGGTCCATCTCATTGATCGCGACGTTGACCTCGTCGAGGCCGGTCGCCTGTTCCTTGGCGCCGGCCGCGATCTCGGCGACGACTTGGTCCATTTCGGCGACCTGAGTCATGATCCGTTCGAGCGCCTTGCCGGATTCGGCGACCAACTCGACTCCTTGGCTCACTTGCGCGCCCGAAGTCGAGATCAGATTCTTGATCTCCTTGGCCGCGCCGGCCGAGCGTTGCGCCAGCGCGCGCACCTCCGTCGCCACGACCGCGAAGCCCCGGCCGGCGTCGCCGGCGCGCGCCGCCTCGACCCCGGCGTTCAGCGCGAGCAAGTTGGTCTGGAACGCGATCTCGTCGATGACGCCGATGATCTTGCTGATTTCCTGCGACGACTTTTCGATGCCGCCCATCGCCCGAACCGCCTTGTCGACGACGGCGCCGCTCTTCGCCGCCTCGTCCTTGGCCAAAGTGACGACTTGGCGAGCGTGGGCCGCCCCTTCCGCGGCCTTCTTGACGGTGGCCGTGATTTCATCGAGCGCGGCCGCCGTTTCCTCGAGCGATGCGGCCTGCTTCTCCGTGCGCCGCGACAAGTCGTCGGACGCGCTCGCGATTTCCCCCGTGCCCGCTCGAATGCTTCCCGTGATCGACGAGACCGCTTGCAGCAGCGTTTGCAACTTGTCGAGCGACGAATTCAAGTCGTGCCGCAAGGCCTCGTACTCCGGCGAGAGCGCATCCGTCAGACGAAAATCGAATTCGCCGTTCGCCAAGCGGCTGAGGGCGTTGGAGAAGGTCTTCATGAAGACGGCCAGCGAATCGGCGCGGCTCTTGGCCCTCGCTTCTTCTTTGCCCCGCGCCTCGACCGCTTCCGCTTCGACGGTCGACCGATATTGGTTGGCCTGGGCGAGCGAAACGGCGTTGTTCTTGAAGACCTGGACGGCGCGCGCGATCGCCCCGATTTCGTCGGTGCGATCCTGCTGCCCGACCTCGACGCTGAGATCGCCGGCGGCGATTCTGTTCATGGCGGCGACGGACGTCGACAAGAGACTCGCAACGCTCCTCGAGGACAAATAGATCACCAGGAGCAGCTGCGCGATCGCCGGGACGAGTATTTTCGCTAAACCCATGACGACGTCCCAGAACGCCGCGTCGACGTCGTCGGTATAGAGGCCGCCGCCGACCGACCAGCCCCACTCGGGAATGCCGAGGACGTAGCTGATCTTGTGGCTCGGTTGCGTCGCTCCCGGCTTGACCCACTCATATTCGACGAAGCCGCTGCCCGCCTTGCCGGCGGCGGCGATGTCGCGAAAGAGATATTTGCCGTCGGCGTCTTGCTGATCGAGCGTGTTCTTGCCGACAAGATCCGCCTTGGGGTGGGCGATCATGACGCCGTCGAAGGTGGAGACGAAGACGTAATTGGTCCCGTCGAACCGGATCGCGCTGATCGCGTCGAGCGCCATTTTCTTGGCCGCCTCTTCGGGAATCAGCCCCGCCTCGGCCTTGTCGACGAAACTGCGCGCGATCGCGTCGCCGGCTTCCACGACATTTTGAATCTGGTCGCGCTTCTCCGCCAGCATTTTGCCGTGGACCTCATACAGCGTGTAGCCGACGGACCCGAACACCATCGCGATCGACAGAACGGAAAGAATTGCGAATTGCCGCGAGATCGAAATATTGCCTAGCCATGCGAACGCCCCGCCGCGAACCGTTGCGCCGATGTGGCTCCGGGCCGACGCGACAACCATCTCAGGGCTCGACTGCCGAGCGCTCATTGGAGGTTCTCCAGAGTATGAGGAATGAGCGGCGAAGCCGGACTGAAACCGGAACGGCGGGACGGCGTCATGCCTTCTGGACGACGATTCGATGGAGTCGCCAGACCCGTGGTCATTATCAAATCGCACCGCAAGGTTAACAGCGGCTGAAAGGCTCCTCGATGACCGCGCGCTTGACGATCGACGCCAATGGTCGATGGCGGCCGCCAAGCCGAGGCGAGCGCGCGCTCTTCGCAACGACGCCCTTTCCGCGTTGCGCGCGCCGTCCGGCTGTCGCGGGATGACCAAGCGAGGCGGCGATCGATTCTATGGCCGCTCGGATGGATTTCGCCTTCAGCGTCACGACCCCGTAATCGAAGCGGCGTAAACACGAAATAGAGCGCTTCTTCCGTTTTCGCCGACGCCGGCGCGACGAGCCTCGCCCAGGCCGGGCCGTTCGCGGTCGTCGCGCGCCGAGAGCGGCGAGGGTCGGAAATTCTCGACGCGGAATGTTCTTTCCCGTGGACGGAAAGACGAGGCGCGGCGCAGCGGCGATACCGCCGCAGCGGTCTGCGCAGCCCATGGTCGTTCGGCGAAACAAGGAGACCCATATGCGCAACATCGACGATATCGTCAGCGAAGCGAACAAGGCGATGGCGGCCTTGCTCCACGAGGCGTTCGAGGCGGGCGCAGCCCACACCGTCAGCGAATTGAAGTCGAGAATGACGGCTTTCTTCGAAGGTTTCGCGGTCGCGGCCGAGGCGCACGCCGCTACGCCCGACGCGCACGCCGCCGCGCTCGAGGCGCCGCAGCCTGAGCCGCCTCAACCCGACGCGCCGCGCGCAGAAGCGCCGCAGGCCGAGACGGCGCAAACCGAGGCGCCGCAGCCAGAAGCGCCGCAAGCCGAACCGCCGCAGCCCGAAGCGCCGCACGCAGAAGCGTCACAAGCCGAGGCGGCTTAGGCCGAAGCGCCATAGCCCGAAGCGCCAAAGAGCGAAGGGCGGCGTCACGAATAGAGCGCCCTCGCTCCGGCCGCGCGATCGGCGCAAGGGTCAGCGATCGTCCGCGCGGGCCTTGCGCGCGGCGGGGTCGGCGGCGCGCGCGATATCGGCTGCCGACAAGCCGAGCGCGCGTTTGGCCTCTTTCATAAGATCGGGATCGATCGGCCGCGGCTCCAGCGAAACGTCTTTGCCCAGCCGGCCCGCGAGGATGCGAAACGCCGCGATCCGGCCGAACGGCTTGTTGTTGGCCGGAATCAGATGCCACGGCGCATGTTTCGTCGAGGTCTCCGCCATCATGTCCTCGATCGCCGTTTCATACTCGGCCCAGTGGGAGCGATTGCGGAAATCCTCGTAGGACAGTTTCCAGCGCTTCACCGGGTCGATGAGCCGATTGCGGAAGCGCCGCATCTGTTCTTCGGGCGTGATGTGCAGGAACAGCTTGACCAGCCGCACGCCCGAGTCGACCAGGACGCGCTCGAACTCGTTGATCTCGCGATAGGCGCGCCGCCATTCTTTTTCGGTGGCGAAGCCTTCGACGCGCTCCACCAGCACCCGCCCATACCAGGATCGATCGAACGCGACGATTTGTCCCTTCTCCGGCAGGCGACGCCAGAAGCGCTGGAGGTAGTGCTGGGCGCGCTCGTGTTCGTCGGGCGAGGCGATCGGATTCACTTTGAAGCTGCGTGGATCGAGCGCCCAGCCGAGGCGGCGAACGACGCCGCCCTTGCCGGCGGTGTCCCAACCCTCGAGGACGATGATCGCGCGCTCCGACGTGCCGAGATACGCCTGCTGGATCAGTTGAAGCACGCCTTGCAACGAGGTCAGGCGCCGCTCGTAGTCGGCGAAGTCCATTTTCGGGTGTTCGACGATCTCAGCCAACCGCGGGCGGCGCGCGACGCGAAAGCGTTGAGGCTTCGTCGTGCGATCGAGTGACAAGGCGCGCTTCCTCCGCCGAAGTGTCGCGAACCCTCCGGCGGGCGCTTCCGACCTTCGCCAGACGCACCCCCCGCCGCCCGCGCGAGCCGCAGGCTTCGCCATTTCCCATGACGGCGCAAGCGAATTCGGCGGCGCTTCGACCGCCCGGGCGGCGGCGCGGTCCTGCGGGCCCCGACCCGCCGGCGCGGACGCCGCGATCGCGCGCTCCGCCATTAACAGATTTTTAACGCTTTCATCGAACAGTGGTCGAGCCGTGATGATTCGGGGTCAGTCCGACGCACTGACAGAGGGACCGAACTCGATCGGTCCGCGCCGCCATTAAGGTCGCAGAGCGTTCATGCGAAGGCAAGACGCCATGCCGCTTTCCGTCGTTTCCCGCGTCCCGTTCGAGGCCGACGCCGCCCGCGTGAAGGGCGAACTCAGACGCCCGTACGCCAATCGGCGGCAACGCCAACCCGATGAACTGCCCGCCTCCACCCGTCAAGATCTGGAGGTGGACGCCAGCGACGTCCAGGAGCCCGTCTCGACCGCGGGCCTGTCGATCCTGGCGCAAGCGCTGGCCGCGTACAGCCAGAATTAGCCGCGAGCGTCGGCCGCGCGAACCCGCTTCAAGGTTTGCGGCGGCGCCGGTGGCGCCGCCGCGATTTTTGCGATCCGCGGACGAGGCGCCGCCGATCAGGCCGGCTTCAGCCCGAAGGCCGAAGCCTTGCTTACGCGCGCTTGCTCAATTGCCCGGCGGCTTCGGAGGCTTGCCGCTCCAGCCGCCCGGCTTGCCGCTCCAGCCGCCCGGCTTGCCGCCCCAGCCGGGGCCGCCTTTGCTCCAATGGTGCCAGCCGTAGCCGCCGCCCCAGCCAAAACCGCGATTCCAGGCGTAGCCGCACCAGTACCAGCCGGGCCCCATCCAGCCGTCGTCATACCAGCAGTAATTGTTGCCGCCCCAGAAGAACTGCGCCATTTCGATCGGCGCGACCTGGCGCTGCTGGACGTCCGCGCCGAGCCCGCCGTAAGCCATGGCGGCTTGGGCGCCGCCGGCGAGCGGAAGGGCCGCCGAGGCCGTAAGCGCCGTCGACAGGCCGAGCGCGGCGAGAAACTTGCTCATGTGGATCCTCCACGGTGTCGGCCGCCGGAATTGGCGGCGGATGGCTGGTTTTATATCAGGAACGGCGTGAACCTCAGGTGAATAATCCCGCGCGGATTTCCCAGCGCGGCGACGCAGTTTCGCCGGTTGAGGCGTACCCTTCGCCCGCGGGGCGGCTTCGGCGGCCCCGCCGGCGGGCTCGAGAAGACCCGGAAACGCCAGATTGACCTTTGAAGCCGGTGTTTCACCTGATATAGCGTCAGGGTCGCCTCGATCTCGTGAGGTGAAGCGATAGGCTCGATCGTCCGTCGGACGATAACGCGGGGCGGGGGAGGTTGGCGTCGCGTTGATCGCTCCATCGCGGCGAATTCGGCGGCGTCGATGTCGCCGTCGGCGGTCGCCGAGCGGTTGTCGGTCGAGCCACAGAGGGGAGCAAGCGGCAAGATGAAACCCACGGTCATTCTCGTCGGCGCGGACAAGGGCGGGGTCGGCAAGACGACCGTGGCGCGCGCGGTCGCCGATTATTTGATCGGCAAGAACATTACGCTGCGCGCGTTCGACACCGAGAGCCCGCGCGGGACGCTGAAGCGGTTCTACGGCGACATCACCGAGACGGTCGATATCGGCTCGACCGCCGACCAGATGCGAATCCTCGACACGCTGAACACCGCGCAAGTCGCGGTTTCGCTGATCGACACGCGCGCCGGCGCCCTCGCCCAGACGCTGCGGGTCTTACGCGACATCGGCTTTCTCGACGCCGTGCGCGAAGGCCAGTTCAATTTCATTCTGATGCACGTGCTCGGCGCTTCGATCGCCTCGCTCGAGGAAATCGCGGAAACCGCGCCCTTCGTCGCCAACGGCCACTACTTCCTGGTCAAGAACTACGTGAACGAAACGACGTTCTTCGAATGGGATCCCGAGACCTATATGAGCTTTTTCTCGAAATCGCGCAGCGCCGACGAGGTCTCGATTCCCAAGCTGAGCGAGATGGCCTACGAGCAGGTGGACATCGCGGGGACGCCGTTTTCCACCTTCGTCGCCAACAAGACCGCCGACGGGCGGTCGGCGGCGCACTCCTTCGTCCTGCGCGGATACGTGCGCACCTGGCAGCGCAAGATCGCGGACGAGTTCGACCGCATCGGCTTGATCGAGCTCGTCACGGAGGCGCCGGACAGAAGCTGAGAGCGTCGACGCTTGAGCGGTCGCGGCCATGGAGCAATCGACCAGGGTCTATTTTTGTTGCTCGCCCAACAAACGTAGCGGCTCGACGACGACGGCGCGCCTGCTGATCGACTATTTCCTCTCCAGAGGCCGCGGGGCGGTGGGATTTGACACCGATCCCCACGATCCCGATTTCGCCAGACGGTTCCCGAACGCCGTCAAGGTCGTGGACACTGCGAAGATCTACGGCCAGATGGACATGTTCGATCGCCTGCTCGTTCATGACGAGACGCCGAAGGTCGTCGACGTCCACCACCGTCGCTACGACAGTCTGTTCGACACCATCGGGCAGATCGGCTTCATGGAAGAGGCGCAAAGCGCGATGGTGCAACCCGTTGCGCTGTTCCACGTCGACGCCAGCCCCGACTCGCTCAACGCGGCGAGCGCGCTGGTCAGGCGTTGGCCGAGCCTGCGTATGATCGTCGTCAGGAACAAGGGCGCGGCGCCGCGAGGGCCCGACGCGCGCGACATTCTCGATCAATTCCCCCACGCGGAGCGCCTGTCGATCGGCGCAATCGATTGGCCGACCTGGAAGGCGTTCGACGCCCAGGATTTTTCCTTGCCGGAGATCCTCAAGACGCCGCCAGCGAACCTGTCGATCGGCGCGCTGATTGGCTTGCGAGCGTGGGTGACGCCGATCTTTCGCCAATTCCAGCTGTTCGAAATGGGACTCTCGCTGGAGAGTTCGCGGTTTCTCTGACCGAGACGAGCCGCGGCGCCGGCCGCGGCGGTCGTGACGCTGCGCCATGGCGAGGTCGGGAGGGCTCGGACAAATCGGAGTCGCGCGGCGAGGCGATTTGGGCGAAACTGCCGCGCCGCCACAAAGGAGTCGCGGCGCGGAAGGCCGGGCCGGCGACGCGTCCGGCCGCGCAGCGAGAAGGAATTCGCGCTTCATGGCCAATTCGCGACTCCTCGCCAATCTACCCAATCTGATCACCCTCGCGCGCCTGTTGATGACGCCGCTGGCGGTGTCGATGATCGTTTCGCAACGATTCGCCGACGCGTTCGTGATCTTCGTTCTGGCCGGCGGCTCGGACGCCGTCGACGGCTTCATCGCCAGGCGATTCGATTTGCGCAGCGAGCTCGGCTCCTATCTCGATCCGCTCGCCGACAAAGCGTTGCTGATCTCGATGTACGTCGCGCTGGCGGCGATCGGCGCGCTGGCGCCGGCGCTCGCCATTCTCGTCGTGTCGCGCGATCTGATGATCCTGTTCGCGGTGCTGGTTTCCTGGCTGCTCGCCAATCCCATCGCGATCGAGCCGCTCTGGATCTCGAAATTCAACACCGTCGCGCAAATCGCCTTCGCCGCTTTCGTGCTCGGCTCGAAGGCCTTCGGCTACCACGAGCCGACCGTGCAGCTGGGCCTGGCGCTGATCGTCGCCGCCTCGACGCTGGCCTCCGGCGGCGTTTACGTCGCGCAATGGCTCAACCACATGAGCCGCTGAGGCCCGCGCCATGAGTCTCCAACGTCAAACCGTGTTCTGGGCCGTCGCGCTGGCGGCGTTCCTGTATTTGCTGCACGTCCTGGGATCGCTGGTGACGCCGTTCGCCACCGGCATCGCGCTCGGCTACCTCCTCGATCCCGTGGTGCGCCGCCTCGAACGGATCGGCCTCAGCCGACTGATCGCGTCGCTGCTGATCCTCGGCGTGTTCGTCTTCGTCGTCGTCCTCGTTCTCGTCCTCGTCGCGCCGACACTGGCCAATCAGTTGATCGACTTCACGCAGAAATTGCCGGGCTACGTCGTGCGTCTGCAAGCGCTCGCGGTCGACGAAGGCAATTCGCTGCTGGAACGCTATGGCGGGACATGGCGCGATTCCCTCGGGCTCGGTAATTCCCTCTCGACGGAACAAATTCAGAAGTCGATCGGCGAATTCGTCGCCCAAGGCGCGCAATGGCTGCTGAACGCCGTGCGCTCGCTCGCCTCCGGCGGCGCCGCGATCGTCAGTTTCTTCTCGTTGCTGATCGTCACGCCGGTCGTCGCCTTTTACATCCTGGTCGACTGGAACAAGATGATCGCGACGCTCGACAGCTGGTTGCCGCTCGAACACCGCGACGCGTTGCGCGCGATCGCCGCCGAGATCGACGCCGCGTTGGCCGGGTTCATTCGCGGCCAGTCGCTGGTCTGCCTGTTTGACGGCCTTTGGTACGGAATTGGACTGACGCTGATCGGGCTCGACTTCGGCTTCCTCATCGGCGTGATCGCCGGCGTCCTCAGCTTCATTCCCTATGTGGGATCGCTGACCGCGCTGATCCTGTCGCTCGTCGTCGGCCTGGTCCAGGGTTGGCCGAGCCTGAAGCTGCTCTTCCTCGCCCTCGCCGTCGTCGGCGTCGGGGTGTTTCTCGAAGCCTACGTCGTCGCGCCCAAGCTGGTGGGCGGCTCCATCGGTCTTCATCCGGTCTGGCTGATGTTCGCCCTGTTCGTGTTCGGCGGCCTGTACGGGTTCACCGGCCTCATCGTCGCGGTGCCGACCGCCGCGGCGCTCGGCGTGCTCGCGCGTCATCTGATCGGCCTGTATCGCAAGAGCTCGCTTTATCGCGGCGCCGGCGCGGCGAGGATCGAGCCGTGAGCGATCGAGCGCGACAATTGACGCTCGATTGGCCACACGATCCGAGCTATGCGCGCGAGGACTTTCTCGAGGCGCCGGGGAACGCCGAGGCGTTGCGCGCGATTCTCGCCTGGCCGAACTGGGCTGGTCGGATGCTGATGCTGGTCGGACCGAGCGGCTCGGGCAAGAGCCATCTCGGCGCGATCTGGGCGCGCGCGGCGGCGGCGCGCGTCGTCGCCGCCGAGGCCCTCGCCAACGCGCCTGTCATCGAGCTCGCCAGCGCCAAGGCCTTGCTGATCGAGGACGCCGACCGCGTCGGCGCCTCGGAAGCCGCACTGTTCCACCTCTTGAATCTGACCCGTGAAGGCGGCGCATGCCTGCTGCTGACCGCGCGCGGCCAGCCAGACGGCTGGGGTCTGACGACCGCCGATCTCGTCTCGCGGCTTCGCCTGGCGCCGATCGTTGCGCTCGGCGCTCCGGATCTCGACTTGACCCGGGCCGTGCTGTTCAAATTGTTCAGCGACCGCCAGCTCGCGGTCGATCCCTCGGTGGTCGCGTACATCGCCTTGCGCATCGAGCGCTCGCTCGACGCGGCGCGCGCGATCGTCGCGGCGCTCGACCGCGAGGCGTTGGCGCGGGGAAGGCGGGTGACGCGCATCATGGCGGCCGAATTCTTGCGCGACCAGCCCCCTGCCGGCTGAAAGCGCCTTAACGCCGTCACATTATGGTTGTTAGCTCTGGTCGCCTAGTCGGGGCCTCGAGGCTCGCCGGCAGACGGCCGCGAGCGCCCGGGCAAAGCCAACAACGACAATAAAGACGGGAGAGGAGATTGGCATGTTTAGGCCATTCGTTTTGTCCCTCGTCGGGTTGGTCCTGGTCGGAGGCGGCGTCAGCGTCGCGCAGCCGACGCCCGATGTGTCGACATGGCGCTGGAACGTCAGCGTCATCCTTGCCGCGCAGAGCACGTCGGCGCCGATCGTCGTCGCGGCGCCCGACGAATCGTTCCGCCAGCGCTTCAACCGCTATTCTGTTTCGGGCTTGCCGGAGGTTCCCGCCGCGGCGGGTTCTCGCTGACCGATCGACGCGCGGATCGACCGCAGGCCGCCGTCGGCGGGCGCCGTAAGACTCGGTGCGAGCGCGCCAAGAGCGCGACCTCATGCCGCCGCGCACGGCTCCTTTGCGCCTAGGGGCATCGAGGCGTCGAGGACGGGCGTAGGGAGCGCTCGGGAGGGCCCGCCTGGCGGAAGTCGGTTCGACATCCCGGCGCAATTCGGTCAAAAATCGTGATCGCTGCGATTTATCGGCGCTCTTGCCCGCCGCTTGCCGTTTCTTCACATTGGGCGCGATGGATTCTTCGCTCACGCACGCGCCGCGCGACGTCGTCCGGCGTCCTTCGGTCTGCCCGCACGATTGCCCCTCGGTCTGCGCGCTCGAGGTCGAAACGGTCGGCGGCGCGCGGATCGGCCGCATCCACGGCGCCGAGGACCAGCGCTACACGGCGGGGGTCGTCTGCGCCAAGGTCGCGCGCTACGCCGAGCGCGTCCATCATCCGGATCGGCTGAAGGAGCCGCTGCGACGGGTCGGCCCGAAGGGCTCCGGTCAATTCCAGCCGATCGCCTGGGACGACGCGCTCGACGTCGTCGCGGAGAATTTCCTCGCCGCCGAAAGTCGATACGGCGCCGAAAGCGTCTGGCCGTATTTCTACGGCGGCACGATGGGCCTCGTCATGCGCGACGGGCTCGAACGCTTGACTCACGTCAAGCGCTATTCCCGCTTCTTCGGCTCGATCTGCATCGCCATCGCCTGGCCGGGCTATCTCGCCGGGACGGGGCGGATGGCCGGCGCCGATCCGCGCGAAATGGCCAAGTCCGACTGCATCGTCGTCTGGGGGACCAATGCGGTCGCGACCCAGGTCAACCTGATGACCCACGCGATGCGGGCGCGAAAGGAGCGCGGGGCGAAAATCGTCGCCGTCGACATCTACGACACCGAGACGATGCGGCAGGCGGATCTGGCGCTCCGCCTCAAGCCGGGAACCGACGGGGCGCTGGCCTGCGCGGTCATGCACGTCCTGTTCCGCGACGGACTCGCCGACCGCGCCTACCTCGAGCGCTACGCCGACGCGCCGCGCGAATTGGAGGCCCATCTCCAGACGCGCGATCCCCAGTGGGCGAGCGCGATCACCGGCCTCGGCGTCGATTCCATCGAAGCCTTCGCCGCTTTGGTCGGACGAACGAAGCGCACGTTCTTCCGTCTCGGCTACGGCTTCTCGCGTCAACGCAACGGCGCGGCGAACATGCACGCGGCGTTGTGCGTGCCGGTCGTCACCGGCGCGTGGGCGCACGAGGGCGGCGGCGCCTTTCATTCCAACAGCGGCGTCTTCAAGCTCGACAAGACCCTGATCGAAGGGCTCGACGCGCGCGACGAAACCGTGCGTCGCCTCGACCAGTCCCGCGTCGGCGCGATCCTGACCGGCGAAGCGAAAGCGCTCAAGGGCGGCGCGCCGGTCAAGGCGATGCTGATCCAGAACACCAACCCCCTCGCCGTCGCCCCCGACCAGGAAGAAGTGCGCAGGGGCTTCGCGCGCGACGACCTTTTCGTCTGCGTGCACGAGCAGTTCCTCACCGACACCGCGCGCACGGCCGACATCGTGTTGCCGGCGACGATGTTTCTCGAGCACGACGACCTCTACATCGGCGGCGGGCACCAATACCTGCAGTTCGGCCCCAAGGCGATCGAACCTCCCGAGGGCTGCCGCTCCAACCACGAGGTCGTCGTCGCGCTCGCCCATCGGCTCGGCGCGCGCCACCCCGGCTTCGCCATGACGCCGCGCGAAATCATCGACCGGACCTTGCGCGCCTCGGGCCGCGGCTCGCTCGCCGACCTCGAAGAGACGAAGTGGCTCGACTGCCAGCCGCCGTTCGAAGAAGCGCATTATCTCGACGGCTTCGCCTGGCCCGACGGCAAGTTCCGCCTGCGCGCCGACTGGGCCTCGACGCCGTTCTCCGGCGACGGCCTCAAGGGGCCGTGGCGCGAAATGCCGACCCTGCCCGACCACTGGCCGGTCAACGAGGCGGCCGACGACGCGCATCCCTTCAAGCTGGCGACTTCGCCGGCGCGCAACTTCCTCAACACCAGCTTCACCGAGACGCCGACGTCGCGGGCGCGCGAGCGACGCCCGACCGCGCTGATCAATCCCGACGACCTCGCCGCGCTGGGCTTGGGCGACGGCGACATCGTGCGTCTGGGCAACGCGCGAGGGCAGACGCGCCTGCACGTCAGGTCGTTCGCCGGCGTCTCGCGCGGCGTCATCGTCTGCGAGGGCGTTTGGCCGCCCTCCGCCTTTCTCGACGGACGCGGCGTCAATGTTCTGACCAGCGACGACAGCGTCGCGCCGTTCGGCGGCGCAGCGTTTCACGACGCTCATGTGTGGGCGCGCAAGGGATGACGCGCGCCCTTTATTTACTCGGCCGTCCGGGTTATAGACGCGCCAACGAAATCTCGGCTCATCGGGTGCGAGGCGTCTGCGAGTGGTGATGAAGAAGCCGTCAAGCAAGTCCGCCGCCGCGCCCGCGAGCGCCGGCTTTGATCTTTCCGTCGTCGCCTCGCTCGCCGAGATCGCCGGGCGCCATGACTTGAGCGAAGTCGAGGTCGAGCGCGCCGGCCTGCGCGTGCGCGTCGCGCGCGAGCGTCAGGCCCCGGTCGAGTTCTCCCATGTCGTCGCCGCGCCGGCGCCGGCGGCGGCCGCCCCGGCGCCGTCCCCTCAAGCGGCGGCGCTCGAGCCGGCCGAACACGCCGGCGCCGTGAAGTCGCCGATGGTCGGCACCGCTTATCTTCGCCCCAGCCCGGAAGCCAAACCCTTCGTCGAGATCGGCTCGTTGGTGAAAGCGGGCGATAGGGTCATGCTCGTCGAGGCGATGAAGACGTTCAACGAGATCGTCGCCCCGCGCGCGGGGCAAGTGACGCACGTGCTTGTCGAGGACGGCGCGCCGGTCGAATACGGCCAGGCGCTGATGATCATCGAATGAGCGGGCCGCCGCGCGCAACGACGCGTCGCTCGCCGCGAGGAGCCGCCCGGCATGTTCGATAAGATCCTCATCGCCAACCGGGGCGAAATCGCGCTGCGCGTGCTGCGCGCGGCCAAGGAGCTCGGCATCGCCACGGTCGCGGTCTATTCGACCGCCGACAAGGAGGCGATGCACGTCAAGCTCGCCGACGAGAGCGTCTGCATCGGCCCGCCGGCGGCGCGCGACAGCTATCTCAACGTGCCCGCCCTGGTCGCGGCCTGCGAGATCACCGGCGCCGACGCGGTGCATCCCGGTTACGGCTTTCTCTCCGAGAACGCCCGCTTCGCCGAGATTCTCGCCGAGCACAAGATCGCCTTCATCGGTCCGAAGGCCGAGCACATCCGCCTGATGGGCGACAAGATCGAAGCCAAGCGAACGGCGACGCGGCTCGGCATACCCTGCGTGCCCGGCTCGAGCGGAGCAGTGAGCGACAAGGCCGAAGCGCTGAAGATCGCGGCCGAGATCGGCTATCCCGTCATCGTCAAGGCGGCGGCGGGCGGCGGCGGGCGCGGCATGAAAGTCGCCAACGCCGCCAACGAACTGCTCAACGCCATTTCGAACGCCAGAATCGAGGCGAAGACGGCCTTCGGCGACGACGCGGTCTATCTGGAGAAATATCTCGCCAAGCCGCGTCACATCGAGATTCAGGTGCTGGGCGACGGCCAGGGCCGCGCGATTCATCTCGGCGAACGCGATTGCTCGCTGCAGCGCCGGCACCAGAAGGTCTGGGAGGAGAGCCCCTCCCCCGCGCTCAACGCGGCGCAACGCGATGAGATCGGCGGCGTCGTCGCGCGCGCGATGGCCGAGCTCGGCTATGTCGGCGTCGGCACGGTCGAGTTTCTCTACGAGGACGGCGAATTCTGCTTCATCGAGATGAATACCCGCATCCAGGTCGAGCATCCCGTCACCGAGATGATCACCGGCATCGACCTCATCAACGAGCAGATCAAGATCGCCGCCGGCTCGCCCCTGTCGATCCGGCAAGAGGACGTGCGCTTTCACGGCGCGGCGATCGAATGCCGCATCAACGCCGAGCACGCGCGCACGTTCACGCCCTCGCCGGGCCGCATCGCGTATTTCTATCCCCCTGGCGGCCTCGGCGTGCGCGTCGATTCGGCCGCCTATCACGGCTACGTGATTCCCCCCTTCTACGATTCGCTCATCGGCAAGCTGATCGTTCATGGCCGCACCCGCACCGAAGCGTTGATGCGCCTGCGCCGCGCGCTCGACGAATTCATCGTCGACGGCGTCGAGACCACCCTGCCGCTGTTCCGCGTTCTGGTGCGCAACACCGACATCCAGAACGGCCAGTACGACATTCACTGGCTGGAGGAGTTCCTGAAGAAAGAGGGCGCGGCGGCGTAGGGACGCCTTTGGACTCACCCGAGTCGGCGGGCCGACATGGCGAGGAGCGCAGCGACGAAGCAATCCCGCGGCGGCGGCCTGCATCGAGAGTGGATCGCTTCGCTCCGCTCGCCGTGACGGATGACGCTGTTATTTTTTCGCGGGCGCCAAGCGCCGGCGTCCATCACACCGACTGGGTCTGCGACCTCCAGTTCGCGCGGGTGACCCCGCTTTGCGCGGCAAGGCGAGCGACGAGGCATTCGAGAGCGATCTCCCGCCGTTTCAGGGAGGCGATCTTCGCCGTCGCCTCGACGCGATCGCCGACCACGGTCCCGTTGAGCGAACTACCCCTGGTGTCCGATCGCCAGCATGACGACGCGGAACAGAACCATTCCGACGGCGACGACGAGATAGAGCCGCAGCGCGCCCATCCAGGCCTGGGCGGCCAGCGACAGCCTCGCCGGCGGCAACCGATCCAGCGGCGGCATGCGCCAGGCGTTGCGCGCCATCGGCGCGGCGGCGCTCTCCTCGGCTGGCGCTTCCCTTCCGCCGTTCCGGCTTAGGGCCAAAATCGCCAGCGCGACGGCCAGGGCGACGACGACGCCCCCGCCGAGGATGGCGAGGATCGCCTGCTCGTTGGCCGCGTCGGGGAACAGCACCGAGACGGTCAGGACGACCGACAGGATCACCAGCGCGGCGATGACGGCGCTGGTGAAACCATTCAGCCGGCGCGTGTTGACCCATGGCCCGAGGACGGCCCTGTCGTTGCACAGCAGCAACAGGAAAACCGTCGCGCTCGGCAGCAGCACGCCGGCGAGCACCTGCACCGCCAGGGTCAGCAGGCCGAGGGGCGAACCGGGGGTCAGCACGATCGCCGCGGCGACTGCGATCAACCCGCAATAGACGGCATAGAAACCCTTGGCCTCCGTGACCTTGCGGTGCAGCGAATGGCGAGCCGAAAACGTGTCGCCGATCGCATAGGCCGTCGACAGCGACACCGCCGACGCGCCGATCAGGGCGGCGTCGATCAGCGCGACGGCGAACATCACGCCGGCGGCCTTGCCGACGTACTTGTCGAGGCCCGCGGCGATGCCGCCCGCGTCGGTGAAGGCGCCGAATTCGGCATGGCCGGCGAAAGTCGCTGCGGTGAACGCCATGATGGCGGCGGCGCCGACGATGACGAAGCCGATCCCGATCAACAGGTCGAGGCGCTCGTAGCGAATGAAACGCGGGGTGATGCGTTTATCGATGACGTAGCTCTGCTGAAAAAAGAGTTGCCACGGCGCGACCGTAGTGCCGACGATGCCGATGACGAGCAGCATGACGTCGCTGAGCTTGCCGCCTTGCGGGATTTGCGGAACGACGAAGTCGCGCGCGACCTCGAGGAGCGGCGGGTGGACCAGAAAATAGATCGGCACGAGCAGCAGGCTGGCGCCGACGAGGATCATCGCGAAGCGCTCGAAACGGCGGAAGTCTCCGGTGCCGACCGCGATCATGACCAGCGCTGCGGAGACGACGACGCCGGCGGTCTTGTCGAGGCCGAGGTAATCAAGCGCCAGCGCGATGCCGATGAACTCGGTGACGATGGTCAGGGCGTTGAGCAGGAACAGGTCGACGACGCTGAACGCGCCCCAGAACCTGCCGAAGCGCTCGAAGATCAGGCGCGCATGGCCGACGCCGGTGACGGCGCCGAGCCGCAGCACCATCTCTTGGTTGACGTAGAGAACGGGAATCAGCAGCGCCAGCGTCCACAGCAGCGTCGTGCCGTAGTTCTGGCCGGCCTGGCCGTAGGTGGCGAAGGCGCCGGCGTCGTTGTCGCCGACCATGACGATGAGGCCGGGTCCGACGATGGCCAGAAGCGTCGTCAGCCGATGCTTCCAGGTGGTGCGCGGGGCGACGTCGCCTTGAAGGATGGTGCCGAAGGCGCCACGGATCGCGCCGATGTGCGCGTCGTCGAGGACGGCGGTCGCCGGCGCCGCGAGATCGACTTTCAGGGTCATGGCTCGTCTCCTGTGCCTCTTGGCGCGGACACGAGCCGGACGGCTTCAGCAGCCTCGGTCTCGCTTCGCCCTCGGGGCGGTGGAATTCGCTTGAAGCTTGGATTTGCCGCCCGCCGTCGCGTTCGAAGCCGCGCCAACGGGCCTTCTCGGGCCGTCGTGCATTGGGAATCTCCTTCAGCTGGCGCGACGCAAGGGAACAGGCGCGGCCGGCTCGCGCCCGCCCTGGGAAACGGTCCAGACGCAGAGCAACCCTCCCGTCGCCGGATCGCGCCGCCAATGGCGGACGAGCGAGCCGGCGGACGCGGCGCGCAGGTTCGCGCGCGCCGCGGCGAGACGACGCCGGTTCGACGCCGCCGGACGGCGCGCGGAGAGATCGACCACACGAGGATCGATCTGGATTCGGGAGAGCTGGTTCATGGCTCGCCTCCGATCTTTGGCTTGGTCCAAAGCCGGAAGGCGAGAGGGTCGTGGGAATTTACGCCCGACGCACGCCTCGCGCACGGGATTCCGGCCCGTGGACGCAGACGAAGTCTAAGGGCGACGTGTGGACGAACCGGTCCGCGATCGCGCCGCCCGAGATGCTACCGCCCATGTCTCTACAGCTGAGTTAAGGACCGCCGGTCGAAAGGAATTTCGCGCCGACAATCGCCTCTTGATCCCGCAATCTCTTTCTGTCAACCGCGAAAATCGCCGCGGGGCGATTTTCCAACCGTCGAACGCGAAGAGCCGCGCGCGGCGGTCGTCGGCGCCGTCAAATTCAGGCGGCCCGATCGAGCCTGCGGCGAAGATTTCGCTGATTTTGCGCCGGCGACGCCGATCGGCCCCGACCGGAAATCGACCGCCGCGGCGCTACGGCTTCTTCGGCTTGGCGAGTCGCACGCCGACGGCGTTTCCCTTCCGCCAAACCACTTTCGCCTCGCCCACCGGGTGCGTCCTGTCGACCTGCAGGTGGAACGCGTCCGGCAAGGCGGCGCCGTCCAACGGCGCGACGGCGGCGCCCTCCTCGGACACGTCGACGATCATGCAGTCGACGACCGGGGCGGTCCCTCCGGGATCGGCCCAAGCGCGCAGGCGCGTCGCGCGCCGCTTGCCCCTGCGTCGGTCGCGGTCCTCGAGAAACGGATCGTCGTCGTAGCCGCCCACCTGCGTCTCCGCGCGCAGCCCTTCGAGGGATGCGGCTGACACCCTTGACCCCGAGCGGTTAACGGTTGCTCAAGAAATTGCCGACCAAGCGCTCGATCCGGCCCCCGGCCGCTCGAGGGATCAGGCGACGAAACGCCGCCGCTCGCGGTCCGCGACGCCGCCGCGGCGCACGATTTCGATCGTCAAATGCGAAAAGCGCCCGACCTTCATCGCCGCTTCGCGATAATGGCCGGTCTCGCGTTCGCTCGCCGTCTCGATCGCCAGGATGGCGCCGAGGTGCCCGGGGCCGAGCCGCCAGAGATGAAGGTCGACGAGAGAATCGCCGTCGCGCTCGATCGCGCGGCGCAGCGCCTCGGCGAGCTGGCGATCCGGGTTCATGTCGAGCAGCGCCGCGCCGGTGTCCCGGATCAACCCGGCCGACCAGCTCGCGATCACCCCCGCGCCGATCAGGCCGGCGAGCGGGTCCATCCACAGCCAGCCGAAGCCGCGCGCCAGCGACAGTCCGACGATGACCAGAATCGAGACCGCCGCGTCGGCCATCACATGGATCACCGCGGCGCGCATGGCGTTGTCGCGATGCAGCGCTTCGCGCCCGCCGCCGATTTCGAATCGGCGACTTTCCTCGTGGCGGTGGTCGTGCGAGTGGTGATCGTGCGCGTGCGAATGGGCATGGCCGTGATGATGGTCGTCCCCGCCGCGGCTGAGCAGCCACGCGCTCGCGGCGTTGACGGCGAGGCCGATGACGGCGATCGGGATCGCCTGGGCGAAGGCGATCGGCGTCGGAACGAAAAATCGTCCGATCGCCTCATAGGCGACGAGCGCGGCGATCATCGCCAGAACGATCGCGCTGGCGAAACCGGCGAGGTCGCCGAACTTGCCGGCGCCAAACGTGAAGCGCGGGTCGTCCGAATGGCGGCGCGCGAAGGCGTAGGCGAGCGCCGCCAGCAGCAGCGCGCCGGCGTGCGTGCTCATGTGCAAGCCGTCGGCGACGAGCGCGATCGAGCCGAACATCAGCCCGCCGACGATCTCGGCGGCCATCATCGCCGTGCACAGCGCGATCACCGCCCACACCGCGCGTTCGCTGCGCTCGTGCGCCGCGCCGAGAAAATCGTGGCTGTGGCCGCCCGCGGACGGGGTTGGATTCAAGCCGTTCATCGTCCTCCTCGCGCCGCCGCGGGTAAGATCGGAACGCGGTCGCCTCGCCTCAAGTCTTCGGGATCGCCATGCCGCGCTCGACCGCCGGCCGAGCGCCGACGCTCGCCAGCCAACGCTGAAATTCCGGCTTTTTCCCGACGAATGCGCCGAGCGCCGGCGCGAGATACGTCGTCGCCGTCAGCGCCCAGGGATAGCACGCGATGTCGGCGATCGAATAATCGTCGCCGGCGAGATGCGCCGCCGCGCTCAGGCGCCGCTCCATCACGTCGATGAGACGCTCGGCCTCCTCGGTGAATCGTCGGATCGCCAGCGGCGCTTTTTCGCGCGAACGCACGGCGAAGAAGCCGAGCTGTCCGAACATCGGCCCGAGGCCGCCGACCTGCCAGGCCAGCCACTCCAGCGCCTTGTATCGCGCCGCCCCTTTCGCCGCGAGCAAACGCCCGGTCTTCTCCGCGAGATAGGTCAGGATCGCGCCGCTCTCGAACACCGACAGCGGCCCGCCCGGCCCGTCGGAATCGACGATCGCCGGAATCTTGGCGTTGGGGGAAATGGCGAGAAACTCGGGCTCGAACTGCTCCCGACGGCCGAGGTTGACGGGATGGACCACGTAAGGGAGGCCGATCTCCTCCAGCATGATGGAGGCCTTGCGCCCGTTGGGGGTGGCCCAGGTGTAGAGGTCGATCATGCCCGTCTCCCTTGTCGCGCCGACGCCCCGGCGCGGAAGCTCTCCGCCGGCGGCGGCGCGGCGCGGCGTATTCGTCGAAAGCAGAACTTTGACCGCCGCCGACGCGATGCTATAGGGGCGCCCGCTCCACCGCGCAACGCTGGGATCGTCGATGTCCAAGATCAAAGTTAACCATCCGATCGTCGAACTCGACGGCGACGAGATGACGCGAATCATCTGGCGGCTGATCCGCGAGAAGCTCGTCCATCCCTATCTCGACGTCGAGTTGCAATATTTCGATCTCGGCCTCGAGCATCGCGACGCCACCAACGACCGGGTCACCATCGACGCGGCGCACGCGATCAAGGCCTGCGGCGTCGGCGTCAAGTGCGCGACCATCACGCCCGACGAGGCGCGAGTGAAGGAGTTCCATCTCAAGGAGATGTGGAAGAGCCCCAACGGTACGATCCGCAACGTCCTCGGCGGCGTCATCTTCCGCGAGCCGATCATCTGCAGGAACGTGCCGCGGCTGGTGCCCGGCTGGACCAAGCCGATCGTCGTCGGCCGTCACGCCTTCGGCGACCAGTACAAGGCGACCGACTTCCGCGTGCCGGGCAAGGGCCGCCTGACGCTGCGCTTCGAAGGCGCGGACGGCGCGGTGATCGAAAGGGAAGTGTTCTCCTTCCCCGGCCCCGGCGTCGCCATGGGCATGTACAATCTCGACGAGTCGATCCGCGACTTCGCGCGCGCCTCGCTCAACTACGGCCTCATGCGCAAGTATCCGGTCTATCTCTCGACCAAGAACACCATTCTCAAGGCCTACGACGGGCGCTTCAAGGATCTGTTCGAGGAGGTCTACGAAGCGGAGTTCAAGGGCCGGTTCGCGGCGGCAGGCCTCACTTACGAACACCGCCTGATCGACGACATGGTCGCCTCGGCGCTCAAATGGTCGGGCGGCTACGTCTGGGCGTGCAAGAACTACGACGGCGACGTGCAGTCGGACACCGTCGCGCAAGGCTACGGCTCGCTCGGCCTGATGACCAGCGTGCTGCTGTCTCCGGACGGACGCACGGTGGAGGCCGAAGCCGCGCACGGCACGGTGACGCGCCACTACCGCGAACATCAGAAGGGCCGGCAAACCTCGACCAACTCGATCGCCTCGATCTTCGCCTGGACGCGCGGCCTTTCGCATCGCGCCAAGCTCGACGACAACGCGGCGCTGGCGCGTTTCGCCGAGACGCTGGAGCGCGTCTGCGTCGAGACGGTGGAGGCCGGCTTCATGACCAAGGACCTCGCGCTGCTCGTCGGCCCCGAACAGAAATGGCTGTCGACCGAGGGCTTTATCGACAAGATCGACGAGAACCTGAAGGCGGCGATGGCGAAGTAGCGGTTCTCCCCCTTGCGGGGGAAGGGGCGCCCTGCCCCTGTTAAATCGGCGTCCGCCTCTCTAGATAGGGGCGTCCTCAGCCCGCCCTGGTTCTCCCTTGTCGCTCCTGTCCGATCTCGCCTTCGAAACGAGCGTCGTCGCGCGCTCGCTCGCCGATTTTCTCTCCGGCGGGGCCTTGAGGCTCGGCGTCACCGGGCTGTCGAAGGCGGGCAAGACCGTGTTCATCACGGCGCTGGTCGACAACCTCGTCAACGCGGGAAAGCTCCCCGTGCTGCGCGCCTCCGCCGAAGGGCGGATCGCGCGCGTCCATCTCGAGCCGCAGCCCGACGACGCGGTGCCGCGCTTCGCTTACAAGGAGCACTTGGCCGCCCTGAGTGGCCTCGACCGGCGCTGGCCGCAATCGACCCGGCGCATTTCGCAATTGCGCCTGACCATCGAATTCGAGCGCGCGGCGTCGTGGGGCTCCCGCGCTTCGGCGTTGACGCTCGACATCGTCGATTATCCCGGCGAATGGCTGCTCGACCTGCCGCTGCTCGACAAGTCCTACGCGCAATGGTCGCGCGAGACGATCGAGGCGAGCGAGGCGAAGGCGCGCGCGCCGCTCGCCGCGCATTGGCGCGCGTTTCGCGCCGGCCTCGACCCCGCCGCCAAGGCCGAAGAGGAGACGGCGCGCGCGGCGGCCGAACTCTTCACCGCCTATTTGCGCGAGGCGCGCGACGAAGCCCACGCGCTCTCCTGCCTGCCGCCGGGGCGCTTCCTGATGCCGGGCGACCTCGAAGGATCGCCCGCTCTGACCTTCGCGCCATTGCCGCTGAACGAGGATTCGCGGATCGCGCCGCGCTCGCTGGCGGCGATGATGGAGCGGCGCTACGAAGCGTATAAGACTTACGTCGCGCGTCCGTTCTTTCGCGACCATTTCGCCCGCCTCGACCGGCAGATCGTGCTGGTCGACGCGCTGCGGGCGCTGAATTCCGGTCCCGCCGCGTTGCGCGATCTCGAAAACGCGCTGAGCGAGGTGATGCGCTCGTTTCGCGCCGGCCGCGCTTCGCGCCTCGCCTCGATCTTCCGTCCGCGCGTCGACCGCATTCTGTTCGCCGCGACCAAGGCCGACCATCTGCATCACGTCAGCCACGACCGCCTCGAGGGGATCTTGCGCGTCTTGACGGCCAAGGCGATCGCGCGCGCCGAAGGGGTCGGCGCGGCGATCGACGTCATCGCGCTCAGCGCCGTGCGCGCGACGCGCGAAGCCGAAATGCGCCATGGCGGCGAAACGCTGTCGGCGATCATCGGTACGCCAGAGGCGGGCGAGCGCGTCGGCGGCCACGTCTTCGACGGCCTGGCCGAGGCGGCGGTCTTTCCCGGCGAATTGCCCGAAGACCCCGCGGCGGCGTTCGCCGGCGATTCCCTCGCCCTGCCCGAAGCCGACGCCGATTGGCGCTTCGTGCGCTTTCGTCCGCCCGCGGCGCCGCCCGGCGCGCCGGCGCCGCACATTCGCCTCGACCGCGCGCTGCAATTCCTCATCGGAGACAGACTGGCATGAGCGACCAGCGCCCACGCCCGCGCGCGTTCCGGCTCGACGACGAGCGCGTGGCGGTCGACGACGCGCCGGCGCACGCCGCGCCGACCGCGACCATCCGCTCGCAGGACGCCGCTATCGCCGACCAAGCCGCGCCCGATCCGATCGACGAGGCCGAGCGCGCCGTCGAAGCGGCGCAGCGCTCCGGCATGTTCGCGCGCCGGCGCCCGAAGCTCGCGACGCTGGTCTGGGCGGGCCTCGGCGGCCTCGTCTCGCTCGGCTTCGGCTTGTGGACGAGCGAGCTGATCGAGAGCCTATTCGCCAGAGCGCGCGCGCTGGGCGCGGTCGGCGCCGTTTTCGCCGCGCTGCTCGTCGTCGGGGTCCTCGGCCTCGCCGTCCGCGAACTCGTCGCGCTCGCCCGCCAGCGCCGCATCGCCGAATTGCACGCCGCGCTGGCGCGCGCGCGAGCGAGCGACGATCGCGATGCGGCGCGCGCGTTGGTGGCGAGGCTCGCCGCGCTCTACGAGGGGCGCGCCGAAACCGCGCGCGCAAGGGCCGAGGTGGCCGAAGCGCGCGCGGCGATCGTCGACGGGCGCGACCTCGTCGACATCGCCGAGCGCGCGCTGCTCGTCCCGCTCGATCGCAAAGCGCAAGCCGAAATCGCGGCGGCGGCGCGGCGCGTCTCGATGGTCACGGCGATCAGCCCGCGCGCGCTTCTCGACGTGATCTTCGTGATCGCGCAGATCCTCCGGCTGGTGCGCCGCATCGCCGAAATCTACGGCGGACGGCCGGGCCTGCTCGGCTTCATCAAGCTCGCGCGTTCGATCGGCGCGCACATCGCCATCACCGGCGGCATGGCGGTTGGCGACAGTCTGGTGCAGCAGATCGTCGGCCACGGCATTGCTTCGCGCATCTCGGCGCGCATGGGCGAAGGCGTGCTCAACGGCCTGCTCACCGCGCGCGTCGGGATTTCGGCCCTGGCGGTCTGCCGCCCCGCCCCCTTCGCCATCGACAAGCCTCCTGGGGTCGCGGAAGTCGCGCCGTTCCTATTTCGCTCCGGCAAGGAGCGTTGACGGTCGCCGCGCGCGCCAGTTGCGCGCGACCGTGACGACGACGACGGCGAG
>JBEKBD010000016.1:0-34486 GCA_050015575.1 Roseiarcus sp.
GCCGCTATTGCCGGCCGCTGCCGCCGCCGGACCTCATGCCGCCGCCCGGTCGTCCCGACGGCCTGCCGCCGGCGCCCGACATCGACGAGCCGATGGACGTCGCCCGCGCCAGCCTGCGCCCGAACGCCGTTCCGCTCGACCTGCGCGGTCCCTCCGGCGCCCTGCCGCCGTCGCTGCAGGCGTTCGCCGCCCGCCCGCCGCCGCCGCCGATCCTGCCCGCCGAAGACGGCGCCCCGATCGATTCGACGCCGACCTCCGCCGTCCCGCTGTCGCGCGACGATTGACGCGGCGAACACGCTCGCCGCCGCCGGCGATCGGCGCCCTCGCTGAGGGCTGCGCGCCTGCCGGCGTCATTCCCTCATGCCCCGCCCGGCGCCGGACCGCCCATCAAGGGCCAGGCCCTTTTGGGACTGTACGCCCGCTTGCGGACGTGTTTCCCTAGGCGTCCCCACGCCCGACGCCAGCGGGAGCCCGACCCTCGTGAAAGCCATCGTTTTCGACAGTCGCGATTATGATCGCGTCGCGCTGAACAGCGCCAATGCGCCATTCGGCCACCAGTTCACGTTCGTGGAATCGCGCCTCGATCCGACGACGGCGGCGCTGGCCCACGGCTTTCCCGCCGTGATCCCGTTCGTTAACGACCAGCTCGACGCCGCGACTCTGAAAATTCTGGTCCAAGAGGGCGTCCGCCTGATCGCGATGCGTTGCACCGG
Source organism: Roseiarcus sp. (assembly GCA_050015575.1). GTDB lineage: Bacteria > Pseudomonadota > Alphaproteobacteria > Rhizobiales > Beijerinckiaceae > Roseiarcus. The sequence continues at coordinate 714 of JBEKBD010000016.1, forward strand.
CGTCAACAACCTGGATCTGGCGACGGCGCATCGGCTGGGGCTGCAAATCGTCCATGCTCCGACCTATTCGCCTCATTCGGTCGCCGACTATGTGTTCGCCTTGCTGCTGTCGCTGGTCCGGCGGATTCCGCAAGCCTACAACCGGGTCCGCGACAACAATTTCAGCGTCGAGGGCCTGGTCGGCTTCGATCTTCACGGCAAGACCTTGGGCCTGATCGGCGCCGGCCGAATCGGCCGCGAGGTCGCGCGCATCGGCCATGGCTTCGGCTGCGCCGTCATCGCCTACGATCCGTTTCCGGCCGCGCCTTCGGCCGACGGCCCGCCGATCCGCTTCGTTCCGCTCGACACGGCGATCGCCGAGGCCGACATTCTGTCCTTGCATGCCCCCTTGACGCCGGAAAATCACCACCTGATCGACGCCGAGCGTTTGGCGGCAATGAAACCCGGGGTCATTCTGATCAACACCAGCCGCGGCGGCCTGATCGACACCGACGCGTTGATCGCGGCGCTCAAGGAACGCCGGGTCGGCGGCGTCGGCCTCGACGTCTACGAGCGCGAGGCCAGCGTCTTCTATAGCGATCTGTCGGACGACATTTTGACCGACGACACTTTGGCCCGGCTGTTGACCTTCCGCAACGTCCTGGTGACGTCGCATATGGGCTTTCTGACCCGCGAAGCCCTGGCCGACATCGCCGGCGCGACGCTGGCCAATCTCAGCGCCTTCGAGGAGAACAAGCCCTTGACGCACGAAATCAAGCGAGACGACGTCCGCGCTCGCCGCTGAGAAGCGAGAGAGCCTCGCCGGCGTCGCCGGGATCGCTTCCCCGCCGCTCCCTAACTCTTGGCGGCGCCGTGCGCGCCATGCTGCGCCGTGACGGCGGCGGCCGCCCGATTGAGATCGTCGACGGCCTTGGCGAAGTCGACGGCGTCGGCCGCGCCGCTGGCGTTCTGGGGGTCCGTCGCTTGCGCGGCGGGGGCGGCGCCGAGCTCGGAGGCCGCGAAGCCGGCGAGAATCTTGCCGACAATGGGGACCGTGAAGATCATCTCAACTTCCTCTTGTGCAGCCGGCGGGCGTGAGCGGACGAAAGGGCCGGCGGCGCAGCCCGCCGTCGGCCAAGTTCCGTCGCCCAAGATGAAGGCGCTAGCTTGCGCGAGCGTGTCCTCGCTCAGCGAGGCCGCTCCGGCTCGCGGCGCCGCGCCGACCGCCCCATCGCCGTGACGCCCTCATCGCGCAGCCGCGCCCGCCGCTTGGCGCAGCGCGTCTCGAAGCGTCTCCCATTCCCCCGCCAAGCGGGACTCGAACAGCAGGCGCGGCTCCTCCCCGTTCGCCAGCGCGATCGCAAGCTGCATCACGCCGGGACGATCGGACGGCGCGATGGCCGCATCGCGAACGCCTCTGAGCGGGACAAACGATTTGACGACGCCGCCGGTGCGCCGCGCGGGGGCTCTGGATTCCGCCCGCACCGCGTCGCTCACCGAGATGAGTTCCTTGTCGGTCAGAATCACGACTCGATTGGGAATCGCCGTTCGCTGGAAGACAACCAGGACGCGCGCGCGGAGTTCCGGCTGATATAAGATTTGCTTGATCGACGCGCCCGGAAGCACCTCCATCGGAGCGTAATTGTGCAACTTGAAATTGACTTGACGCAGAAAGTCGAATTCGCGTCGCGCCAACGACGGGTCGTTTGCCGGCGAGCCCGGGCCGACCGGGAAATTTCGTGCGCCGACGATGATCGGGTCGAACATGTAATCGACGACGGTGTTGTAGACGATGGTCGAAATCGCCGGCTTTCCCGCGACGACGCCATGCAATTCAAGCCACGAATGCAACAGGTTTCTGCCGTGAACGATGCGGTGAATGGCGTCAAACGGGTAAGCGGCGCCGGCAATCGCGCCCGCGTTGGTCCTCTCCAAAATCACGATGCGGTCGGGATAGAGACACACCAATTTCGGATTTTTGCTCTGGCCGGCCCAAGGCTGGGACTGGAGGTGTACGGCGTAGGGAAAAGGCTTGTCGTCGGGAACCGCGTCATGAAAGATCGGCGGCAGCGCCGCTCGCGAAGCGATGATGCTCGGCCAAGAAAACCAATCCGATTCGCGCATGGGAGACGCCTTTCCGTCGATGACGCTTCGAGACCCGCAAACTCAACGGGCGCCCGCTCGGGACACGGATACGCGCTCGCAGCTTACGGCGAGGTTACGAAATTGCCGCGACAGGGCGCGCAGCGGGAGCTTGCACGGCGCGCGAATAGCGCCGATTGGCGGCGCCGCGGGGTCGTCCATTCGAGACGCGGGGACCCGGCAAGGCAGGCCAATGAGCGACCGGCGCGCTCGCCGCAACCGTTCAGAACCAGCGTCCCCGCCCATAATAGCCGAACCCGCCGAACAAGAATATCACTAAGAGGATGAGCAAAAGCGTATTGACGTCCATGGCCGTTTTCTCCCAGGTTTTCATCGGGACAGGCAATTAAGTTGGCGTTCGCGACTGTCGCCAAAGACATCGCACGGTCGGCGCGGGGGCAGTAGGATCGGAAACTACCTATGCGGGGCCAGGGCTCGGACGGCGTCGCCAAGCTGACGCGGGGCTGCGCGGAAACCGGCTGCGCCGGCGCGCGCCTGCATTTTTCGCAGGCGAGCGTCGAGAGACGGCGCCCGGAAAAGGACTTGAATTGGCGCCCAGGAAAGGACGTGAGTTGGTGCCCAGGAAAGGACTCGAACCTTCACGGCTTGCACCGCTGGTACCTGAAACCAGTGCGTCTACCAATTCCGCCACCTGGGCACGGCGCGCTTCATAAGGGCGCGTCCGTCGATCTGTCAATGCTCGCCCGGCGGGCGGCCTCATTCCTCCTCGAATAGGTTCGCCTGCGCGGTCTCGCGCGGCGGTTCGGCGAGGCCGAGGTGCTTGAACGCGTGCGAAGTCAACAGCCGCCCGCGCGGCGTGCGTTGCACGAAGCCCTGCTGGATCAGATAGGGCTCGATGATTTCCTCGATCGCGTCGCGCGGCTCGGACAGCGCCGCGGCGATCGTTTCGACGCCGACGGGGCCGCCGCCGAAACCGACCGCGATGGCGCTGAGATAGCGCCGGTCCATCTGATCGAGGCCGATCGCGTCGACTTCGAGCAGCTTCAGCGCGCCGTCGGCGACCGCGCGGGTGACGCTGCTCACGCCCTCGACGACGGCGAAGTCGCGCACGCGCCGCAGCAGCCGTCCGGCGATGCGCGGCGTGCCGCGCGAGCGCTTGGCGATTTCGTTGCCGCCGTCTTCGGCCAGCTTCAGCCCGATCACCCGCGCGCTGCGCCGCACGATGCTCTCCAGTTCGCCGACGGTGTAGAAATTGAGCCGCACCGGAATGCCGAAGCGGTCGCGCAGCGGCGTCGTCAGCAGCCCCGCGCGCGTCGTCGCGCCAATCAGGGTGAACGGCGAAAGATCGATCTTGACCGAGCGCGCCGCCGGCCCGGCGCCGATGATGAGGTCGAGCTGGAAATCCTCCATCGCGGGATAGAGAATTTCCTCCACCGCCGGGTTGAGGCGATGGATTTCGTCGATGAACAGCACGTCGCGCGGTTCGAGATTGGTCAGCTGCGCGGCGAGGTCGCCCGCCTTGGCGATGACCGGGCCGGAAGTCGAGCGGAAATTGACGCCGAGTTCGCGCGCGACGATCTGCGCCAGCGTCGTCTTGCCGAGGCCCGGCGGGCCGACGAACAGCACGTGGTCGAGCGCCTCGCCGCGGGATTTGGCGGACTCGATGAACACCTTGAGGTTGGCGCGCGCCGCCTCTTGGCCGGTGAAATCGGCCAGGACCTGCGGCCGCAACGCCGTTTCGTCCTCGGGACGCTTTTCGGCGGAGACCAGGCGGCGCGGCGCGTCGGCCATTTCAGGCGCCTCCGCGCGGCGCCGGCGTCGGGGCGAGCGCGCCGCGCGTCGTCAGGCCGATCAGGCTCGCCGCCAGCGCGCAGGCGAAGGCGGAGACGGCGCCGCAGCCGACCAGGGCGTGGCGCAGCGTCGCGCCGAGCTCGCCCGAAAACGCCGCCTTGGCCCAACGGCCCGCCGCGGGGCTCGCATCCCACCAGATCGTCGCCTCGAACGCCGCGCCGAGCGAGGCGAGCCACAGAAACAGGCAATAGGTCATCGCGGCGCCGATCAGCGCGGCGACCAGCGCGCGCGGCGCGCCGGCGGGCGCCGCCGCGTCCCACAGCGCATAGAGGAAGCCGGTCGCCGCCGCCGGCCCGGCGCCCAGCGCGTAGGCGACGACGAGCGCGATCGTGCGCGCGAACGGTGGCGCGACCGAGCCGAAATGGCCGACCGCAAGCGCGGCGGCCGGCGTCTCCAGCGCCAAGGCGATGGCGACGAACAGCGCCGCGCCGATCGCCGGGCCGAGCGCGGCGAACAGCAGCGTCAGGCCGATCGTCGGCAGAAAGAAGCGGCGCGGAGGCTGGGTCATGGCGCGCTCTTGGCGAAATAGACGAGGCTCATCACACGCGGTCGTTTCGATCGCGGTAGTCGTCCGCGTCGGCCCCGCGCGCGATTCCGATGAGCTCCTCCCGCTCGGGCGCGGCGATGATCAACACCCCGGCGCCCTTGGGGATGAACGCCAGCTTTCGCCCGGGTTTCCACGATAAGCGTTCGCAAAGCGCATTGGGGATCGAAACTCGGCGCTTGGGTGAGAGCGTCGCCACGAGCTTCATGATCTTGCTCTCCTTCGATCGGCGTCTATAGCGCGCGACACGGCTACTGCGCCAGTTCCTTCAGTCCCGCCTTGATCAGCGCCGCGGTCTGCGCCTCGGGGCCGAGCGCGGCGAGGCCCTTGGCGACGGCGAGCGAGGCCTGGGCGCGGGCGTAGCCGAGGCCGACCAGCGCCAGCGCGGCGTCCTCGGCCGCCTTGGGGAATTTCGCGCCCGGCTCGCCGGCGGCGAGCTCGGCGCCGGCGAAGGGCGGCGCCTTGTCCCTAAGCTCCATCACCAGGCGCTGGGCGAGCTTCGGGCCGACGCCGGGGGCGCGCGCCATCGTCGCCTTGTCCTGATGGGCGATCGCCGCGCTCAGCGTCTCGCCCGACAGCGCGCCGAGGATGGCGAGCGCCAGCTTGGCCCCGACGCCCTGCACGCCCTGCAGCAGGCGGAACCAGTCGCGCTCGGCGACGCTCGAGAAGCCGAACAGCCGGATCGCGTCCTCGCGCACCTGGGTCTCGATGTGCAGCGTCGCCGCCTCGCCGACGGCGGGAAGCGCGCGCAAGGTGCGCGCCGACGCGAACACGACGTAGCCGACGCCGTTCACGTCCAGAATCAGGCTCTCTTCCTCGATGGCCTCGACGACGCCCTTGAGCTTGCCGATCATGCCGCGCCCCTCGCCCGCGCCGCGCGGTGCTGCGCGTGACAGATCGCGACCGCCAGCGCGTCGGCGGCGTCGGGCGAGGACGCCTGGCTCGCCGGCAGCAGCGTCCTGACCATCATCGCCACCTGTCTCTTTTCGGCGTGGCCGACGCCGACGACCGTCTTCTTGATCAGATTGGCGGCGTATTCGGCGACCGGCAAGCCCTGGATTGCCAGCGCCGCGAGCGCGACGCCGCGCGCCTGGCCGAGTTTCAGCGTCGATTGCGGATCGCGGTTGACGAAGGTCTCCTCGACCGCGGCCTCGGCCGGCCGCTGGTCTTCGACGAGGCGGACGAGCGCGCGATGGATCAGCGCGAGCCGCTCGGCGAGAGAGGCGGCCGCGTCGGTGCGGATCGAGCCGCAGGAGACGTAGGCGAGCCGCGTGCCCGAGACTTCGATCACGCCCCAGCCGGTGTTGCGCAGGCCGGGGTCGACGCCGAGGATGCGAATCGCGCCGATGTTCATGAAATGATCTCATAAGCCAAGAGCCGGCGCGCTGGCCAGGGCCTTGGCGCGCTCGTCCCGCCGTCGCGTTACGCAGCCTTTCCGCCGACGCCCGGGGCAGGCAAGTCGATCGACAGACTTCTCCCCATGCGCGCCAAGGCCTCGTCAATCACCCACAGGTGCGAGTTATGGCGAAGATCGAGCAGACGCCGCACGGAGTTTTCGCTTACGCCGAGTTCAGTCGCGAGCTTCGTCCGCGACCAGCCGCGACCGAGCATCGCCTCGTGGACGGCCAGCTTTGCCGTCACGAGCGAGGGAAGGACCGCGCGATCGGCGCCGAAATGGCCGGCGCCGCCGCGCGGCAGCGGCTTTCCCGTGCGAATATAGCCTTCGAGCGCGGCGATCAGGCAATCGACCGCATTGGCCCGCGCGTCCGCTTCCGTTTCCCCTTCGGTCAACGCCTCGGGAACGCCGGGAAAGCGCACGAGCCACCAGCCATTGTCCTCGCGCTCGAGCGTATATCGATAGCCAAACGCCATTTTCATTCCTCGATGTCGTCGCGCTTCAAACCGAGTTGATCGAGCATCGCCTTGAGCAATCCCGGCCCGATCTCCTTGTCGCGATCCTTCAGCGTCGTGAATCGGTCGCCAAAGGTGAGCCGTCCATGACTGCCCTTGCCGTGGCCGCCCTCGAAAGCGACAAACACGCCCCTCTGGCGGCCGAGCTTCCTGATTTTCCGTTCGAATTCCCGGCCCCGCATGCGCCGCTTATCGCACATATGTGTGCGAATAGTCAAAAATTTCGCCAAGACGGCCCCGCCGCGATTTCGTCATCGTTTCCGGCGGCGCGCCGGCGCTTGCCGTCAGCCGGGCTCGCCGGCGACGCCCTCGATGGTCTCGCGCATCTTGGCGAGCTCCGCGCCGGCCAGGTCCATGAACGCGCGCACGCGCGCGGACTGGCGCAGATCGGCGTGGGTGAGAATCCACAGGTCGACGTCGAGCTCGGGCAGGATCGCGCCGACGCGCCTCAACTCGCGGCGGGGGTCGCCGAGGAAGCACGGCAGCAGCGCGGCGCCGACGCCCATCGCCGCCGCTTCGGCGACGCCCAGCACGGAATTGACGCGGGCGACTTGGCGGCGCGGGCCGACGTTGTCCTCGACCCAGCGTTTGCCGAGCGGCGGTGCGTAATGGTCGCCGAAGCCGACCCAGGGCGCCGCGGCGACGACTCGCGGGCCGAACTCGGCGGCGATTTCCGCCGTGCAATAGACCGCCCAACGCGTCGCGCAGATGCGTCGGCCGACCAGCGCCTCCGGCGGCTCGTTGGCGACGCGAATCGCCACATCGGCGTCGCGGCGCGACAAATTGAGGGTCTGCGCGGCGACGATCAGATCGAGCTGCACGGCGGGATTGGCGGCGCGAAAGCGCGCCAGGATCGGCGGCAACAGCGCGATCGCGATCGCGTCGGTGGTGGTGACGCGCAATTCGCCGCTCGGCTTGACGTCGCGCCCGGCGACGCGGCGCTCGAACTCGACGATCGAATCGGCCATCGCGCTCGCCAGCCCGATCATTTCCTCGCCCGCCGCAGTTGGCCGATAGCCGGCGCGCGAACGCTCGAACAGCCGCGCGCCGACCGCGCCTTCGATGGCGGCGAGGCGACGGAACACCGTCGAGTGATTGAGGCCGAGCGCCTCGGCCGCGCCGACCAACGAGCCGGCGTCGGCGATCGCCTTGACCAGCCGAAATTCGTCCCAGTCCAACGAGGAAGCCATATCTTGCGCGTCCGAAGCGCGTTGCGCGACGATCGGCCGCGCGCGGCCGAAGGCTACGCCGACCCACCGCGCCGTCGACCTCATGGAAGCCTTCTTTTCCGAAGCCTTTCCCCTGTCAAGGATCGAAGACCGCCTCCGGCGGCGCGCCGAAGGCGCGTCCTTGACAGGGGAAAGGCTTCGGAAGTCTTCGTTTCCATGAGGCCGACGGCGCTCTCTGCCGAAGTCTGACTGGGCTCGCCGGCAGGCGCATCGTCTTGGCAAGTCCTCCGAGTCGCGGCGATTACGGCCGCGGCGCGGCGGCGCGGCGCAGGCGGTCGTTGATCGCCGCGCCGAGGCCGCGTTCGGGGATCGGCGCTGCGGCGATCGTCGCCGCGCCGGTCGCGTCGAGCGCGCGTAGATGAGCGAACAGGTTCGCCGCCGCTTCGTCGAGATTGCGCGAGGGCGACAGATCGAGCCGCGGCCGCGCCGGGCTGGCGGCGAGGACGCCGCCGAAATCGAGCGCCGCTTCCTCGCGCGACGCCTCTTTCGCCGCCAGACGCAGCGCCGCGCGCGGCGCGTAATGCGACTTGAGCAGCCCCGGCGCAATGTGCGCGGCCCCGGCGTCCGCCGCGGGCTCGTCGACGAGCGCGACGCCCAATTCGGCCTCGATCCGCTCGCGCGCGATCGCGCCGGGGCGAAGCAGCCGCGGCGTCCCGCCGAGGCAGGCGACGATCGTCGACTCCAGCCCCAGCGGCGTCGGGCCGGCGTCGAGAATCCAGTCGATCCGGCCGTCGAGATCCGCGGCGACGTGCGCGGCGGTGGTCGGGCTGACGCGCCCGGAGCGATTGGCCGAGGGCGCGGCGAGGGGAACGCCGGCCGCCTCGATCAGCGCGCGCGCGACCCAATGATCGGGCATGCGCAGCGCCAGCGTGTCGAGGCCGGCGCGGGCGAGCAGGCTGATGCGGCACGCCGGCGAGACCGGCGCCACGATCGTCAGCGGCCCCGGCCAGAACGCGCGCGCTAGCCTCTTCGCCGGATTGTCGAACATCGCCTCGCGCTCGGCGCCTTGCCGATCGGCGAAATGGGCGATCAGCGGGTTGAAGACGGGGCGTCCCTTGGCGGCGTAAATCGCCGCGACCGCCGCGTCCGAGGTCGCGTCGGCGGCCAGGCCGTAGACCGTCTCGGTCGGCATGGCGACGAGCCCGCCGGCGCGAAGCTGCGCCGCGGCGGCGGCGACGCTCTCGGCGTCGGCCGGCGCGATGCGGGTTATGCGACGACGGCTCGACGGCATGGGCGCGCTTCTCGAGGCTCCGATTCCAGGTCGGCGCGCGCTCCCGCCGCGCCGCGCTCCCCAGCCCGCGCGCTGTGCCGACGCCTCGGGGCGTTTGTCAACCCGAGCCGCGCCAATCGTCGCCGCTGCGGCGAGACGCCTCCGACCGTTCCAGCGCGCTCGGCGCCAAGCCGAACGCGACAATTTCTTTGCGAATGGTCGAGTCTCGGTTATCCTGTGTTTCGTTGGGGCGTCGGCGCGACCCCATGAAAACCGCGCGGCGCCGCAAAACCCCGGGCCAAGCGGCGACTGTCAAATTTCGCGGGCTAAGCCCTTGAAATCGCACGAAACGGCCAAGGAAATCCTTGACGAGACTTGACGGCGCTTGACGAAACTCGACGCCGCTCGACGAAAACTTGACGAAGCTCGACGAGCGGTTTGACGGCCCGGCGGCGGGCCTCGCTTCCCTATTGCGGAGCGCCGGGCGAACGATCGGCGCTCGGGTTGCGGCTTGGCGCCGGCGAAACTAAGCTGCGCGCCGCGCCGCTTCGGCGCGCTGACAATCGGGAATCCGCTCATGGCCTTCATCGCCGACGTCCTTGCTCGCGTTAAGCCCTCCGCGACCATCGCGGTGACGCAGAAGGCGCGCGATCTCAAAGCCAAAGGGCGCGACGTGATTTCGCTTTCGATCGGCGAGCCCGACTTCGACACCCCCGACAACATCAAGGAGGCGGCGATCGCGGCGATCCGGCGCGGCGAGACCAAGTATCCCCCGGTGCTCGGCATCCCGCCGCTGCGCGAGGCGATCGCCGCCAAGTTCAAGCGCGAGAACGGGCTCGACTACAAGGCGTCCGACACCATCGTCGGCACCGGCGGCAAGCAGATTCTCTACAACGCCTTTTTGACCACGCTGAACAAGGGCGACGAGGTGGTCATCCCCGCGCCCTATTGGGTCAGCTACCCCGAAATGGTGCTGATCAACGGCGGCGAGCCGGTCATCGTGCCGACGACGCTGGAGAAGTCGTTCAAGCTGCAGCCCGAGGACCTGGAGCGCGCGATCACGCCGCGCACCAAGTGGGTGGTGCTCAATTCGCCCTCCAACCCTTCGGGGGCGGCCTATACGAGGAGCGAGCTGAAGGCGCTGACCGACGTGCTGATGCGCCACCCGACCGTCTACGTGCTCACCGACGACATCTACGAGCATCTGGTCTACGGCGATTTCGTCTTCGTCACGGCGGCTCAAGTCGAGCCCGGCCTCTACGAGCGCACGCTGACGATGAACGGCGTGTCGAAAGCCTACGCGATGACCGGCTGGCGCATCGGCTACGCCGCCGGCCCGGCCAAGCTGATCAAGGCGATGGACATGGTGCAGGGCCAGCAAACCTCCGGCGCCTGCACGATCGCGCAATGGGCCTCGGTGGAGGCGCTGACCGGCCCGCAGGACTTCGTTCCCATCCGCCGCAAGGCGTTCGAGGAGCGGCGCGACCTCGTCGTCGCCATGCTGTCGCAGGCGAAATACTTGCAGTGCCCGAAGCCGGAGGGCGCGTTCTACGTCTATCCCACTTGCGCCGCCGCGATCGGCAAGAAGGCGCCCTCGGGTAGGCCAATCGCCACCGACGAGGACTTCGTCACCGAACTCCTGGAGAGCGAAGGCGTGGCGACAGTGCAAGGCTCGGCGTTCGGCCAAGGGCCGAATTTCCGCGTCTCCTATGCGACTTCGCTGGAGACGCTGGAGGCCGCCTGCCGCAAGATCCAACGCTTCACGGCCGCGCTGCGGTAAGGATCGCGGGGCGCCCGCGGCGTCGCGCTACACCGCGCGCGAATGCCGCGGCTTGTCCACGTCCTGGGTGAGATAGGCGTCGAACAGCGCCGCCGCCGAGCGCACGAACGGGCGGCCGCGCTCGCTCATCCGGATGCGGCCGCCGTCGCGACGCGCGAGCCCGTCGGCCTCGAAGCGCGCGAGCCCGTCGAGGCAGGCGAAGAGCGGCGCGGGATCGGCGGCGTGCGCCTCGGCGACCGCCGTCAGATCGACTTCGAGATCGCACATAAGCCGCTCGATCACATCGCGGCGCAGCCGGTCGTCGTCGCTCAGCACGACGCCGCGCACGATGGCGAGGCCGCCGGCCTCGATCAGCTTGGCGTAGGCGGGCGCGGTCGGCGCGTTCTGCGCGTAGCCGTCGGGAAGCGAGCCGATCGCGCTGGCGCCGAAGCCGATCAACGCCGGCGCCGCGTCGGTGGTGTAGCCCTGGAAGCCGCGCTTGAGGCGGCGCGACGCCGCGGCCTCCGCCATCGCGTCGCCGGGGCGCGCGTAGTGGTCGAGCCCGACCGCGACGTAGCCGCCTTCGTCGACGAGGACGTTGTGGATCGCGCGCTGCTGGGCGAACCGCGCGGCGGGGCCCGGCAGGCTTTCCTCCGGGATCAGCGCCTGATGCTTCTTCATCCACGGCACGTGGGCGTAGCCGAACACGGCCACACGGTCGGCGCGAAGCGCGAGCGCGCGCCACGCGGTGCGCGCGACGCTCTCCTCGGTCTGCAACGGCAGGCCGTAGATGAGGTCGAGATTGAGCGAACCGACGCCGAGGCCGCGCGCGGCGTCGGCGCAATCCTGCGTCTCCTCGTAGGATTGCCGGCGTCCGATCGCCTCTTGCACCGCCGGTTCGAGGTCCTGCACGCCGAGGCTGACGCGGGTGACGCCCATTTCAGCGAGCGCGTCGAGCCGGTCCTTGGGCAGGCTGGTCGGATCGAGTTCGATCGCGATCTCGGCGTCCGGCTCGAGCGCGAAGCGTTCGCGGATGCGCGCCATGATCGCGGTCAGCCGGTCGGCGGGAAGGCTGGTCGGCGTGCCGCCGCCCCAATGGACGTGCGAAACCTTGAGCCTGCCGCCGATCAGGCCGGCGACCCGCTCGATCTCGCGCTCCAGCAGCCCAGCATAGGCGCGCAGCGAGGAATCGAGCCGCACCACGCTCGTGTTGCAGCCGCAATAATAGCACAGTCGGTCGCAGAACGGCACGTGCAGATAGAGCGACAGCGGCGCGGGCGGCGGCAGCGCGCCGAGCCATTTCGCGTAGGTCTCGGCGCCGATCGCGGGCGAGAAGTGCGGCGCGGTGGGGTAGCTGGTGTAGCGCGGCACGCGGCCGTCGTAGCGCGCGACGAGTTCGACGTCGGCGATGGCGGCCTCCTGGCCGCGCGCGGCGGGCGGGGCTTCGATCGTGCTCGATCTCATGATCCAGCATAGCAAATTCGCCGCGCGGGTTCACCGTCCTTTTGCGAGGCGCCGAGCGGCCGCGCTGGCGCGCGGTCAGGCCGCGTCGACGCGCGCCGCGCCGTCCAGCGCCTTCCGCGCGTCGTCCGGCAGAGTCAGTTCCGCCGCGGCGAGGTTCTGCCTGAGATGCGCGACCGATGAGGTGCCGGGGATCAGCAATATGTTCGGCGCGCGACGCAGCAGCCAGGCGAGCGCGACCTGCATCGGCGCCGCGCCGAGGCGCTCGGCGACGTCGGACAAGGTCGACGATTGCAGCGGCGTGAACCCGCCGAGGGGGAAGTACGGCGTATAGGCGACGCCCTCGAGGGCGAGGTCGTCGATCAGGGCGTCGTCGGCCCGATGCGCCACGTTGTAGTGATTCTGCACGCACACGATCTCGCAGATCCGGCGTCCTTCCGCGATCTGCCTGGGCGTGACGTTGCTCAGCCCGATGTGGCGAATCAGGCCCTGGCGCTGGAGATCGGCCAGAACGGCGAGGGGCGCCTCGAGCGACCCTTCGGCGGGGCCGTGGACGTCGAACATGCTGCGAAGGTTGACCACGTCGAGAACGTCCAGGCCGAGATGGCGCAAGTTGTCGTGCACCGCCTGGGTCAGTTCTTCGCGCGAGAACGCCGGCAGCCACGAGCCGTCCGCGCCGCGCCGGGCGCTGACCTTGGTGACGATGACGAGGTCGTCGGGATAGGGATGCAGCGCCTCGCGGATGATCTGGTTGACGACGTGCGGGCCGTAGAAATCGCTGGTGTCGATGTGGTTCACGCCGCTCGCGACCGCCTCGCGCAGCACCGCCAGCGCGGCGCCGCGATCCCTAGGCGGGCCGAACACGCCGGGCCCCGCGAGCTGCATGGCGCCGTAGCCGAGCCGCTTCACGCTACGGTCGCCGAGCGCGAACGCGCCGGACTGGTTGATGCTGGGCATGATCGATCTCCTTTCGAGACGGCGCGAAGATAAGCGTCGCCCAGGCGCGCGATAAGGGGCCGCCATCCGGCCGACGCCGCCCAGAATCGCCCGCCGCAAGCGCCGTTTCTCGACAAGCGCGGGATTGACGGGCACAATGCGGGCTCGCCGAAGCCGGCTCAACGGAAGCGCGTCAACCGATGTTCACTTTGGACGACCTCGCCCGCATCATCGCCGACCGCGCGTCGGCGGGGGCGGATCAATCCTACACCCGCACGCTCCTCGACAAGGGGACCGCGCACTGCGCGAAGAAGTTCGGCGAGGAGGCGGTCGAGTTGGCGATCGCCGCCGTCGCGCAAGACGATGACGCGGTGCGCGCGGAAGCCGCCGACGCGCTCTATCATTTGCTGGTCGTGCTGCGCTCGCGCGATATTGCGCTAGCCGACGTGATGAGCGAACTGGAGCGGCGCGCCCAACGCAGCGGTCTCGAAGAAAAGGCGTCGCGGCGCGCCTGATCGCTTTCGTATCACCCGATCGCGTTTCCTCGCCGGAGAAAACCGAGCCCGCATGAATCACCGAGTTTCAGCCGCGCCGCCGCACGCCGCCTCCTCGCCCTATCGGCGTTTCACCCGCGACGAGTGGGCGGAATTGCGCGCCGACACCGAGCTGACCCTCACCGTCGACGATTTGCGCAAGCTGCAATCGACCCACGATCCGATCTCGCTCGACGAAGTGGAGGCGATTTACCTGCCGCTTTCGCGCCTGCTGGCGCTCTACGTCGCGGCGACGCAGGGGCTGTTCAAGGCGACGCAGCGGTTTCTCGGCGCCAGCGACGGCAAGGTGCCCTACATCATCGGCGTCGCCGGCTCGGTGGCGGTGGGAAAGTCGACGACGGCGCGAGTGCTGCAGGCGTTGTTGACGCGCTGGCCCAACACCCCCAAGGTCCAACTGGTGACCACCGACGGCTTTTTGCATCCCAACGCGCGGCTCATTCGCGAGGGGCTGATGGATCGCAAGGGCTTTCCCGAAAGCTACGACGGCTCGGCGCTGATCCGCTTTCTCGCCGACGTCAAGGCGGGCACGCACGATGTCAAGGCGCCGGTTTATTCGCACCTCGTCTACGACGTCGTGCCGGGAGAGACGATCGTCGTCGACCGGCCGGACATCCTCATCGTCGAGGGCCTCAACGTGCTGTCGCCCAACCGACTCTCGCGCGAGGGCAGGGAAATCCCCGTCGTCTCCGATTTCTTCGATTTTTCCGTGTTCCTCGACGCCAGCGACGAACTGCTGGAAAAATGGTACGTGGCCCGCTTCATGCGCCTGCGCCATACGGCGTTTCGCGATCCGCGCAGCTATTTCCGCCAATACGCCGATCTCGGCGACGCGGAAGCGCGGGCGGTCGCGCGCTCGGTCTGGCGGCGCATCAATCTCGTCAACCTGCACGAGAACATCCTTCCCACCCGTGCGCGCGCCAGCCTCAGGCTCACCAAGGGCGCCAGCCACCGCATCGAGGAAGTCGCGCTGCGCAAACTGTGAGCGAACCGATGACGCCTCGTCTCTCCCGCGCGCGCCTTCGCGCGGCGCTCGTCGCCGCCTTCGGCCTGGCGTCGTTCGCGCCGGCGCTCGCCGAGGACGCCGCCGCGCCGCCGCCCTGCAGCGGCCGCGATTTGGCCGCCGGCGCCGATCTCCGCGAGGCGCGGCTCAAACGCGCCGACGATCTCCTCGACGCCGAGGGCCTTCTCTGGCGCGTCGAGCGCCAGGGGCTCGCGCCGTCCTATCTCTTCGGCACGGTCCACGCGACCGACGAAAGCGCCGTGGCGCTGGCGCGCAAGGCGGCGGAATTCCTCGCCGGCGCCAAGGTCGTCGCCACGGAGCTCGGCGGCCCGTTCGACGCCGTCGATCAAGCGGACATGGCGGCGAAAATGTTCGCCAAGGCGATCGCGCGCGACCAGGACACTTTCGACGCCGCGCTGACCGGCGATCGCGCCGCCGCGGTCGAGGCCTATCTCGGCGGGCGCGGATTCCCCAAGGAAATGGCGCATCATCTGCGGCTCTGGTTCCTCGCCGCGGCCGCCTCGCTGCCGACTTGCGAGGCGGCGCGGGCGCAAGAGGGCTTGCCCGAGGTCGACCAGACGATTGCGCTCGCCGGCAAGGAGCGCGGTCTCACCGTCGTCGCGCTGGAGTCGGCCGAGGAGCAGATGGACACGCTCGCCGCCGCGCCGCCGGCCCTGTCCGCCGCCATGCTGGCGGCGAGCGCCCGCATGCCCGAACTCGAAGACGACGCCTACGCCACGCTGCTGCGCCTCTATCGCGACAAGCGCCCGGCGGAAATGCTCGCCGTCGCCGACGTGATGCCGGGGTTGACGCCGGAAGAACGCGCGGCGGAGGACGAATTCACCCGCTTGCTGCTGATCGGCCGCAATGAAGTCATGGCCGCGCGCGCCGCGCCGCTGCTGGCCGCCGGCGGCGCCTTCATCGCCGTCGGCGCGCTGCACCTGCCGGGCAAGAGCGGCCTGATCGAGCGCTTCCGCGCCGCCGGCTATCGCGTGGTCAACGTGTGGTGAGCCCGGCGCCCGAAATCGCGGTCAGGCCCTTGAACGCCTCGCGCGAGACTGTCGCGGCGTTGAGCGCCATTCTGCGAGACCGCAGCGAATGGCGGATTGGTCGCCCTTCTGCGCCCGTCGGAGGGGAACAGACTCTAATTGAGCGGCGGGACCGTCTTGGCGTAATTGAGATCGTACGTCTTGTTGAGCAGCGGATCGAGCGGCGTGCCCTCCGAGGCGTCGAATATGCGCCGAGGAGCCGGCGCTGGATCGTCGAGGCCCGCGACCCGCTCGCCGGCTCCCGCCGAGCCCGCGTAACGCGCCGCGCGGGCTTTCTGATCCGCGAGCGCGCCGGCCGAAAGCGGGACCTTGGTGACCGAATCGGGCGCGGCGTCGTCGTCCGGGGAGAAGGCGGCGCCGGCGGGAGCGTCGTTGACGCCGGTGACCACGACGCCGAGGTCTTCGGGCGTTTTGCCGGTCACCTTGCCCGGCGACAGCGAACCTTCGGCGCCCAGCAGAGTTTCGCGAACGCGCAGCCTTTCGCCGAGCTTGGATAGCTTCGCGCCGAGCGCGCCGTCGTTCTCGGCGGCAGTCGGCGCGCTCTCCGGCGCCACGGCGCCGAATACGCTCGGGTCGGTGGTCTCCAGCGCGCCGTGCGTCGCGGCGGGCGCGCCGGCTGGGGCGGGCGCCGCCTCGGGCGCGAGCCGATCCTTGGCGTCCTTCTCGATTTCCCGCCAGCGCGCGACGTTCTTGAGATGTTGGTCCAGCGTCTCGGCGAAGGCGTGGCCGCCCGTTCCGTCGGCGACGAAAAAAAGCTCCTTGGTCGCGGCGGGATTGGCGGCGGCCTCCAGCGCCGCGCGGCCGGGATTGGCGATCGGGCCCGGCGGCAAGCCGCTGATGATGTAGGTGTTGTAGGGCGTCGCCTGCTCGAGCTCCGCTTTGGAGATCGGATGTCCCAGGGAGCCCTTGCCGAACGCCAGGCCGTAAACGATGGTCGGATCGGACTCGAGTTTGATATGGCGGCGCAGGCGATTGATGAAGACGCCGGCGACGCGCGCTCGCTCGTCCGCCTTGCCCGTCTCCTTCTCGACGATCGAAGCGAGCGTGACGAGCTCGCCGGGAGACTTGATCGGCAAATCGCTCGCGCGCTTGGCCCAGATTTCGTCGACCGCCTTGGCCTGGGCCCTCTCCATCACGGCCAGGAGAGCCTGACGCGTTTCGCCGCGCGCGAATTTGTACGTCTCGGGAAGAATCGAGCCTTCGCGCGGCGGCTCTTTGATGTCCCCGACGAGAATGTCGTTGTCGCGAATCCGCTGAACCACCTGGTCGCTGGTCAACCCCTCGGGAATGGTGAGCGAGTGGAGCACGACCTTGCCGGAGACCAATTCGTCCTCGACTTGGCGCAGGCTGACGCCCGCCTTGAACGCGTATTCGCCGCGTTTGAGCGCGCTTCGGCTGCCGTCGAGAAGCGTCATCGCGGAGAACCAGATCGCGCTGTCGACGACGCCCTCGCGTTCGAGCTGGTCGCCGATCGGGCCGCCGTCGTCCTCGCGAGCGATGATGACGATCTTGTCGGCCGCCAACGGCCCGGGCTTGCGCGCCTCCGCCGCGGCCCAACCGAACAGCGCGAAGCCCGCTGCGGCGCCGAGCAGCACGAACGACAGCAGGCCGCTCAAGCCCGAAAGCCTAGAACGCCGCGGCCGCCGCAGCGGCGGCGCCGGCTCCTGCGGCGACGGCGGCGGCTCGCCTTGCGGGCGCGGGCGAATGCGCGCGCCGAAAAGGCTGACCCGCGACCGGGTCTTGGCGTCGCCGTCCGGTTTCTTGGCGCTGCCGCCCTGCTTCGACGCTTCGTTCATTCGCGACCGCCGTAACTCGCCTCGCGGCGCTCTCGCGCCGTGCGCCACTCTATCCGTTTTTGCGGCGAAATGAAGGGTCGAATCCTCGCCCGCCGCCTCTCAGGCGCCCGGGTCGGGAGGCCCGCGGAAGATCAGCGACGCGTTCGTTCCCCCGAAGCCGAAGGAGTTCGACAGCGCAACGCGGATCTTGCGCTTTCTGGCGGTGTGCGGGGCGAGATCGATCGCCGTTTCGACCGAAGGGTTGTCGAGATTGAGGGTCGGCGGCGCGATCTGGTCGCGGATGGCGAGAATGGAGAAAATCGCCTCGACCGCGCCGGCCGCGCCCAGGAGATGGCCGATGGCGGACTTGGTCGACGACATCGTGACCGTCGCCGCCGAATTGCCGAGAATGCGCTCGACCGCGTGCAATTCGATTTCGTCGCCGAGCGGCGTCGACGTCCCATGCGCGTTGACGTAGTCGAGGTCGGCGCCCGACAGGCCTGCGCGCTTCAGCGCCGCGCTCATGGCGCGATAAGCGCCGTCGCCGTCCGGCGCCGGCGAGGTGATGTGATAGGCGTCGCCGGAGAGGCCGTAACCGACGAGTTCGGCGTAAATGCGCGCGCCGCGGGCCCTGGCGTGGTCGAGCTCCTCGAGCACGACGCAACCCGCGCCCTCGCCCATCACGAAGCCGTCGCGATCCCGGTCGTAGGGGCGCGAGGCCTGCTTTGGCCGGTCGTTGAAAGCCGTCGACAGCGCGCGGCAGGCCGAGAACCCCGCCAGCCCAATGCGGTTGACCGCCGATTCGGCCCCGCCGGCGACCATGACGTTGGCGTCGCCGAGCGCGATCAGGCGCGCCGCGTCGCCGATCGCGTGGGCGCTGGACGAGCAGGCGGTGACGACCGCGTGGTTGGGGCCCTTGAGCTTATGGGCGATCGAGATTTGGCCGCTCGCCAAGTTGATCAGCCGCCCGGGGATGAAAAACGGCGAAATGCGCCGTGGCCCCTTTTCGTGCAGCGTGACCGAGGCGTCGTAAATGCCGCCGAGGCCGCCGATGCCCGAGCCGATCATCACGCCGGTATCGACTTCCTGTTCATAGGTTTTCGGCGCCCATTCGGCGTCGCGCAGGGCCTGAGTCGCGGCGGCCATCGCGTAGACGATGAAATCGTCGACGCGGCGGTGCTCCTTGGGCTCCATCCAGTCGTCGGGGTTGAAGGCGTCGGGCGCGGCGCCGAGCGGAACCTGCGCGGCGATCTGGCAGGCGATGTCGGAGACGTCGAAATTCGCGATCCGCGCGGCGCCCGATTCGCCCGCCAGCAGCCGGCGCCAAGTGGCTTCGACCCCGCAGGCCAGCGGCGTGACCATGCCCAATCCCGTGACGACGACGCGTCTCATCCCCGCTCCTCAAACTCCCATCGAAATTGGCTCGTGCACGGAGCTTGCTCCGCCGAAGCCCGCTCTCCGGTGCCCCTGACGCGACAAGGGCCGGACTCTTGCCGGCCCTTTTCCCGCTCACGCGGACCGCAACGATCCGGAGAGCGCCGTCACTTGGCCGCCACGGCCTTCTCCAGGAATTTCGTCGCGTCGCCGACCGTCACGATGGTCTCGGCCTGATCGTCGGGAATTTCAACCCCGAACTCTTCCTCGAAAGCCATGACGAGCTCAACCGTATCGAGCGAGTCGGCGCCAAGATCGTCGATGAAATTCGCATTGTCGACAACTTTGTCGGCTTCAACGCCGAGGTGCTCGACGACAATCTTCTTTACCCGCTCCGCCACGTCGCTCATTTGCTCTTCCCCTGTGCGGCGAGGCGCGATCGCCCGCCTGTGATGGATCCCCCCGCTCGATCGCCGCTCGATCGAGCCGTTCAAGAACGGTCCCCCCGACGCGCGCCGGACCCCGGCGAACCGCGCCTCGATTGCGATCCCACGCGCGCCGCCTCCGGCCAAAGCCGTTGCGCATCGGCGACGAGTGGGCTCGATAGCATATCTCTCCCAGCAAGGCGAGAGGCGGCGACGAGGCGCTCCGGGCGTCGCTCGGTCGCGGCAAAGGCCTCAAATCATTGCCATTCCGCCATTGACGTGCAGGGTTTGACCGGTGACGTAGGCCGCTTCGGCGCTGGCCAGATAGACCGCGGCGGCGGCGATATCGGCGCCGGCGCCGAGACGGCCCATGGGAACCGTAGCCAGAACCTTAGCTCTCTGTTTGTCGTTGAGCGCGTCGGTCATTGGGCTGGCGATGAAGCCCGGCGCGATGCAATTGACGGTGATGCCGCGGCTCGCGACCTCCCCCGCCAGCGCCTTGGACATGCCGATCATCCCCGCCTTGGCCGCCGCGTAATTGCCTTGTCCCGGGTTGCCGGTGACGCCGACGATCGACGCAATGCCGATGATGCGTCCGTATCGGCGGCGCATCATCCCCTTGAGCGAGGCGCGCGCGAGGCGAAACGCCGCCGTGAGGTCGACCCCGATCACGGCGTTCCATTCGGCGTCCTTCATGAGCACGAAGAGATTGTCGCGGGTCACCCCGGCGTTGTTGACGAGAATGTCGAGCGAACCCATCGCCGTCTCGGCCGCGGGGACGAGCGCTTCGACGGCGGCCGGATCGGAAAGGTCGCACGGAGTCACGTGAACGCGCGCGCCGAGTTCGCCGGCCAGCGCCTCCAGCGCCTCGCGCCGCGTGCCCGAGAGCGCGACGGTCGCGCCTTGCGCGTGCAGCGCGCGCGCGATCGCGCCGCCCAGCCCCCCCGAAGCGCCCGTCACCAGAGCGGTCTTGCCGGTCAGATCGAACACCTGCGTTCGCCTTTCTCGTTGCTATAAAGCGTCTCGGTTCGCGCTCGCCGCCTTGTACGCCACGACATCGGCCGGCGTTCCCACGCTTGTCGCGATCGCGCCGTCGGCGATGCGCTTGATCAGCCCAGCCAACACCTTGCCGGCGCCGAGTTCGACGAAGCGCGTCACGCCGTGCGCGCTCATGAAGATTACGCTTTCACGCCAACGCACCGTGCCCGTCACCTGCGCGACGAGATTGCCGCGAATGACCGCGGGGTCCACGGTCGGGCAGGCGCTGACGTTGGCGACCAACGGAACCTTTGGCGCCAGAATCGTCACATTCGCCAGCGCGGCGGCCATCGCCTCGGCGGCCGGGCGCATCAGCGCGCAATGGAAGGGCGCGGAAACCGGCAGCGCCAGGGCGCGCTTGGCGCCCTTGAGCTTGGCGAGCTCCATCGCCCGCTCGACCGCGGCTTTCGTCCCGGAGATCGCCACTTGGCCGCCGCCGTTGTCGTTGGCGGCCTCGCAAATGGCGCCGGTCAGATAAAGGTCGCTCGTCGCCTGCGCGGCGATGGTCGAGGCTTCGACGAAGTCGAGGCCGAGAATCGCCGCCATCGCGCCCTCGCCGACCGGGACCGCCCTCTGCATCGCCTGGCCGCGAATGCGCAACAGCCGCGCGGCGTCCTCCAACGTCAACGCGCCGGCCGCGCACAGCGCCGAATACTCGCCCAGGGAATGGCCGGCGACGAAGGCGGCGTCGCGAGCGACGTCGAGGCCGGCTTCGCTTTCCAGCGCGCGCAACGCCGCCAGGCTGGTCGCCATCAAGGCCGGTTGCGCGTTGGCGGTGAGCGTCAGCTCCGCCTCCGGCCCCTCGAAGATTACTTTCGACAGCTTCTCCCCGAGCGCCGCGTCGACGCGCGCAAAGACCTCGGCAGCCGCGGGAAACGCCTCGGCGAGCGCCTTGCCCATGCCTGCCGTCTGCGAGCCCTGCCCGGGAAACACCAAGGCCGTCGTCATCGCCGTCCCTTCGCCAACACGAACCGCGGGCGGAAAGACACGGCCGGGCGAAGCCTGTCAAGAGCGCGGGAGAGGGGGCGCCAAATCCCCCGCGTCGTTTCGCCGCGGCGCCGGACGAGGGCGCGACCCCTCGCCGTCCAGCTCGGGCCTCGAATTATGGCGAAATTAACGCGCCGCGCCTTATGCCGCATAGCATGATGCGGACATCGAAAGCCGCCTGCGCCCCATGAGAGCTTTTGTCCAACGAGGTTGGATCGCCTTTCGCGACGCCGAGTGGCTTAACGCTGAGCGGGCGCGCGCCTATACGCGCATTCTGTTCTTCTTCGGCTTCGCCGGCGCGGCGATCTGGATCGCTCTGGCGCACGGCGGGATCGACCGCGCGGGCAAGCCCATCGGAACCGACTTTGTCGGCTTCTGGACCGCTTCGCAACTCGCGCTCGAGGGCCGCGCGGCCGACGTCTACGACGTCGCGGCGCATTGGAGCGCGCAGCGACGATTGTTCGGCGCCGAAGTCGGCTACACCGCCTTCTTCTATCCCCCGCCCTATCTCTTGATCTGCCTGCCGCTGGCCGCGCTGCCCTATTTCGCCTCGCTCGCGGTTTGGCTCGGCGCGACCGGCGCCGTCTATTGGCGGCTGCTGCGCGCGTTCGCCGGCGCGCATATCGAGGCGATCGCGATCCTCGCCTACCCCGCCTTTCTCGTCAACGCCGGGCATGGCCAGAACGGGTTCTTGAGCGCCGCGCTGATCGGCGGCGGGGCGCTGTGGCTCGACAAGCGCCCGGTTCTCGCCGGCCTCTGCCTCGGCGCGCTGATCTATAAGCCGCAGCTCGCGGTCATGATTCCGATCGCGCTGATCGCGGCGCGGCGCTGGAAGGCGTTCGCCGCCGCCGCGGCCAGCGCGGGCGCGCTTCTTGGCGCCTCGTGGATCGTATGGGGCGACGCGGTCTGGCGCGCGTTCTTCGCCGCGGCGCCGTTGGCGGGGGCGAGCCTCGAGCGCGACTTCGTCGGCTATGAAAAGATGCAGAGCGCATTCGCGGCGGTCCGGCTGCTGCACGGCGGCCTGACGCTCGCCTACGCCCTGCAGGCGCTGACCGCGCTTGCGGCGGCCGCCGCGCTCTTCTGGCTCCATCGGCGCCGCTTCCGTTCGCCGGCCGAGGGGCCGGCGATGGTCGCGGCGGCGTTGCTCGCCAGCCCCTTCTTGCTCGATTACGACCTGACGCTGTTGGCGATTCCGCTCGCCTGGAGCGTGCGCGAAGCCTCGCGCGCCGGTTTCGCCACGGGCGAAAAGAGCGTTCTCGCTCTCGCCTTTGTCCTGCCGCTGCTTTCGCGCTTGACCGCGGGGGCGCTCGGCCTTCCCCTGGCGCCGCTGACGATCGCGGCGGTGTTCTATTTCGTGTTGAAGCGCGGCGCGGCGCCGCCCCCGGCCGTCGACGCAAAATCGTTGCCCGGCGGCGAAAAATCGTAGAGGGACATTGATCCGCGCCACGGCCAATGGGCGCCGTGCGGAACGAAAGGACACTGTGGCCCCCGCTCCCGGCAAGACCTGCGGCTCCTGCACGATGTGCTGTTCGGCGCTGGAAATCCCTGAATTGAAGAAACCCGCGGGGCCGGCGTGCGCGCATTGCGCCGGCGCCGGCGGCGGCTGCGCGATCTACCCCCGCCGGCCGCAAGTGTGCCGCGATTTCGAGTGCGAATGGCTCGTCGATCGCGCCCTGCCCGCGACGTTGCGTCCCGATCGGGTCGGCGCGATCCTGATGGAAGCCGACGAGAACGACGAATTCCGGGCGGTCTGTGCGCCCGAAAAGCCGTTGGCCTGGCGCAACCCGCTCGTTTTCGCCCATCTCGTGAAGATCGCCAAGTCCGGACGGATCGTGGTCGCCAAGGCGGGGCTCAATTCCTGGCGTATTTTCGCCTCGGGCGAATGGGGGCCGACGGTCTGACCGCCTTGATTATTCCTTAGGCGCCATGCTTAGGATGCGAGCAATCAAAACAGGATCGGCGCGGGTTGGCCGCGCTCCCGCCCCGTCTAGCCATGGCGTCGGCTCAGAACCAGTGCTAAGGACCGCTCCTCATTGTAAGTTCGTCTCGACGGCGACCGCGAGCTCATGGGATCGGGAGACCCCCGGCGCGCGAAAATGGAGGCCTCAGCGGCCATGAAGAAAGTCGAAGCCATCATCAAGCCCTTCAAGCTCGACGAGGTCAAGGAAGCTCTGCAGGAAGCGGGGGTTCAAGGGATCACGGTGCTCGAAGCGAGGGGATTTGGCCGCCAGAAGGGCCACACGGAACTCTATCGCGGCGCTGAGTACGTCGTTGATTTTCTGCCCAAGGTGAAGATCGAAGTGGTCGTCGCCGACGAGAATCTGGCGGCGGCCGTGGAGGCGATCCGCAAGGCGGCGCAGACCGGGCGGATCGGCGATGGCAAGATATTTGTATCGGATATCGACGAGGCGATCCGCATTCGGACCGGAGAAACCGGCCCGGACGCGGTCTAGGCTTGTTTTCGGCCGACCGGACTCGTTCAAGGGCTTCCCGCCGCGACGGGGCGGCGGGCAGGGGCGCAACCATAGAGACTTGAGAAAGGCACAACATGAAGACCGCCAAGGATGTCGTCAAGGCGATCAAGGATAACGATGTAAAATATGTCGACCTGCGTTTCACCGATCCGCGCGGCAAGTGGCAGCACGTCACGTACCCCCAGAGCGTGATCGACGAGGAATCGATGGCCGATGGATTGGGGTTCGACGGCTCCTCGATCGCCGGCTGGAGGGCGATCAATGAATCCGACATGACCTTGATGCCGGATCCGTCGTCGGCTTGCATGGACCCGTTCTTCGCGGCGTCGACGATGATGATGAACTGCGACATCCTCGACCCGGCCACCGGCCAGCCCTATAACCGCGATCCGCGCGGCATCGCCAAGAAGGCCGAAGCCTATCTGAAGTCGACCGGCGTCGGCGACACCGCCTTCTTCGGCCCGGAGGCGGAATTCTTTGTATTCGACGACGTTCGCTACAAAGCCGATCCCTACAACACCGGCTTCACCATCGACTCGATCGAATTTCCGATCAATTCCGACACCGCCTACGAGGGCGGCAACCTCGGCCACCGCATTCGCACGAAGGCCGGCTACTTCCCGGTTCCGCCGCAGGATTCGGCGCAAGACATGCGCAGCGAGATGCTCACGGCGATGGCGCAAATGGGCGCGGTGACCGAAAAGCACCACCACGAAGTCGCCTCCGCGCAGCACGAGCTCGGCCTCAAGTTCGCCCCGTTGCTGACCATGGCCGACAATCTGCAAATCTATAAATACTGCGTGCAGATGGTTGCGCAGAGCTACGGCAAGACGGCGACCTTCATGCCGAAGCCGATCTACGGCGACAACGGCTCGGGAATGCACGTCCACCAGTCGATCTGGAAAGCTGGCAGGCCGGTGATGGCGGGCGCCAAGTACGCCGACCTCAGCGACGAATGTCTGTGGTACATCGGCGGCATCATCAAGCACGCCAAAGCGCTCAACGGCTTCACCAACCCGACGACCAACAGCTACAAGCGCCTGGTCCCGGGGTTTGAGGCGCCGGTGCTGCTCGCGTATTCCGTGCGCAACCGCTCGGCGTCGTGCCGCATTCCGTGGACGTCCAACCCCAAGGCCAAGCGGGTCGAAGTGCGTTTCCCCGATCCGCTCGCCAATCCCTATCTCGCGTTCCCGGCGATGTTGTTGGCCGGCCTCGACGGCATCCTCAACAAGGTGGATCCAGGTCAGGCGATGGACAAGGACCTCTATGACCTGCCGCCCAAGGAGCTGAAAAAGATCCCGACAGTCTGCGGCTCGCTGCGCGAAGCGCTCGCCAATCTGGACAAGGACCGCGCCTTCCTCAAGGCCGGCGACGTGTTCGACGACGACTTCATCGACAGCTACATCGAGCTGAAGATGGGCGAGGTGTACCGTTTCGAAATGGCGCCGCACCCGGTCGAGTTCGAAATGTACTATTCCTCCTGAGGTCGTTGCGAGCCTCCGAGGAGAAGAGGGCGGCCAAAGGGCCGCCCTTTTTCTTTTATGCGGCGCAACGCGTCCTGGGCGCGCGCGCATCGTCGCCTCTCCCCTCGTCGCCCATGGAAAAAAGCGCGCCAAGGCGCCGGCTGGGCAAGCAAGCGGGAATCGCGCTATGCCTTTTCTCGCCGGATCGGCGTGACGGATTTCTCGGGGAGACGCAACTATGGCCGCTTTCGACGAGGACGCCGAGATCGGCGCCAAGCGCCCGAAGTCTCCGATCCACGAAATCGGGCAGGCGCTCGACGATCTCTCCGCGCCGGAACTGGCCGAACGCATCGAAGCGCTGAAACGGGAAATCGTCAGGCTCGAGAGCGCGATCGAGGCGCGCGAGGCCACGCGCTGCGCCGCGAGCGCGGTCTTCAAGAGCTGACGAAGCGCCGCGCCGGCGGCTTGTCGCATTTTGGC
Source organism: Roseiarcus sp. (assembly GCA_050015575.1). Taxonomy (GTDB): domain Bacteria; phylum Pseudomonadota; class Alphaproteobacteria; order Rhizobiales; family Beijerinckiaceae; genus Roseiarcus. The sequence goes on from JBEKBD010000016.1 coordinate 26,316, forward strand.
GCAGACGGCCGGCCGCGCCGTGCCGGTAACTAATTGTTAACGATTATCAAATATGAATGGACCCGACCCAATTCGCGGGTTCTGAATGGCTCCTATTCGTATAGTCTGATCCTCCCAACAACCTCGCACTCAGCCGCCTTCGGGCGGCCTTTTTTTTGACACCTTCACCCACTCGTTAACCTTATCGAAAAGTAAATGGCCCCTGGTGCCGCTACGGCGTTAATCTTGCGTCGAATCGCCGCCAAGCGAGAATCGTTTGGAATTGATACGCCTCAAGCGTCAGACCCGCGGGGACAGGAGAGCAGCTTATGGGTTGTCACAACGCGTCGACGCATAGTTTGTCGGCGGCCGGCGAATCCGCGACGACGACAGTTTCCTTCATCCACTGGCTCGCCGCCTCGAACGCGTTCAGGTCCCTATTCAGCGAGGGCATGACCCTGGTCGAAGAAGCGGCCGCCTATCTCGACGGCCCCGGACGCGAGGAGTCGCGGCAATTGCGCCGCCCGGTCGCCCTGGCCTATGCGACCGAGAGCATGCGGCTGACGACGCGGCTAATGCAGGTCGCCTCCTGGTTGCTGCTTCAGCGCGCGGTCAACGAGGGCGAAATGACCACCGCGCAGGCCTTGAGCGAGAGGCACAGGATTCGGCTGGTCGAGCAGGAGATCGCCTGCGACCCGCAACTTTTTGAGGAACTGCCGCCAGCCCTGCGCGAGTTCAGCCTGAAATCCATTCGCCTGCAGGCGCGCGTCGCCTATCTCGACCAATCGATGGCCGCCGCCGACGGTTTTGCCGCTGCGCCGCTGCGCTCGGCGGTCGCCACTCAGGTCGAACGACTGCAGGCGGCCTTCGCGCGATAGGCCGCGCGCCGCGCGAAACGCAGCCGAGCCGCGACTTCACCAATCCTCTGGCTTGCGCGGCCGCACTTTTGGCCGCATTGGTCGGCAAGCTTCCTTATCGAATCGAAATTCGAACGCGCGCCATGGCCGCCGCTCCCTTGTGCCGCCTCTATCTGATCACGCCGCCGCTCAGCGGCGCCGATCTTGCCGCGTTCGCGCCGCGCTTCACCGAGGCGCTCGGCGCCGGGGACATAGCGAGCGCGCTGGCGCGCGTCGCCATGACGGCGCGCGGCGAGGCGAAGCGGATCCTCCAGCCCCTCGTCGAACTGGCGACGGCGCGCGACGTCGCGGCGCTGATCGAAAGCGACGCGCGGCTGGCCCAACGCGTCGGCGCGGACGGCGCGCACGTCTCAGGCGTCGGAGACGAACTCGCCGAAGGCTTGGCGAGCCTCCATCCCGGACGCATCGTCGGGGCGGGGGGCTTACGCTCACGCGACGACGCGATGCGCGCCGGCGAAGCGGGCGCGGATTACGTCATGTTCGGCGAGCCGCGGCGCGACGGCTTCGCGCCGCCGCTCGCCGAGACGCTCGAACGGGTCGCCTGGTGGGCGGAAATCTTCGAGACGCCCTGCGTCGCCTTTGCCGGCGCGCTCGACGCAGTGGCGCCCTTGACGACGGCGGGCGCCGATTTCATCGCGCTCGCCGACGCCGTTTGGCTGGCGCCTTCGGCGGCGGCCGCCGTGGCCGAGGCGCAGGCGCTCATCGCGAAAGCAACGGTTTGACGGCCCATGAGAAAAGCGTTTCGCCCCGGCTTCTTCCTGCTTCTCGCGCTCGCTGCGGCAGGCCCGGCCCGCGCGCAGAGTTTTTCGCCGCCCTTTGCACCGCCCTCTCCGCGCGGCGGCCCGGCGCCTGGGCAAGCGCCGACGCCCGCGCCCGATCTGGCGTTCGGCGCCTACCAGCGGGGCTTCTACATGACCGCGTTTCGGGAAGCGATGAACCGCATCGCGGCCAATCCGAAAGACGCCGCTGCGATGACCTTGATCGGCGAGATCTATCGCGACGGCTATGCGGTGCGACAAGACCAGGGAGAGGCCGCGCGCTGGTATCGCCTGGCGAGCGCGCTCGGCGACCGCGAGGCGCAGTTCGCGCTCGGCGTGCTGTTGCTCAACGGCGCGCCGGGCGTCGACAAGGACCGCATCGGCGCCAAGGCCGAGTTCGAAAAGGCGGCGGCGCAAGGTCAGGCCGGAGCGCTCTACAATCTCGGCGTCATGGCGATCGAGGGAGACGGGACGGGCAAACAGGATTTTGCCAAGGCCGCCGATGATTTCCGCCGCGCCGCCGAGGCCGGCGACGGCAACGGGGCCTATTCTTACGGCGTGCTGCTGCGCGATGGGCGAGGCGTCCCGCTCGACATCACGGAGAGCGCACATTGGCTCAAGCGCGCCGCGGACGACGGGATCATTGCCGGCCAGGTCGAATATGCAATCATGTTGTTCAACGGCGTCGGCGTCGAAAAGAACGAAGCCGCCGCGGCGAAGATTTTCCTCAACGCGGCGGCGCACAACAACCCGATCGCGCAAAACCGCCTCGCCCATCTCTATGTGACCGGCCGCGGCGTGCCACGCGATCTGGTCGAGGCGGCGACCTGGAACCGCTTCGCCAAGGTCGCTGGCATCGACGACCCCGAACTCGACGCCGCGACCGCCAATCTGACCCCGGAAGAAAACGCGCGCGTCGACCAGCTCGTGCGCCGCCAGGCGGAGTTCTAGCAGGGCTTCCGATCGTCTTGATCCGTCATCTCGAAGACGGCGCCGGCGGGCCTTGGCGTCGCATCGCGGCCCGACTATAAGCCCGGCTTGGCGCGGGGCGAGGACATGACGCAACGCAAATCGCCGCTTTTGGTTTCGTCACGCCGGCCGGCGTCCGCGGCGCGCGAGCGCGCGGCAGCGGTTTTCGAGCGGCTCGCGGCGGCCCGGCCCGAGCCGGAAAGCGAACTCGAATACCGCGACCCCTTCACCCTGCTCGTCGCCGTCGTCCTCTCGGCTCAAGCGACCGACGCTGGCGTCAACAAAGCGACGCGCGCGCTGTTCGCCGTCGCCGACACCCCGGCCAAGATGGCGGCGCTCGGAGAAGAGGGGCTCGCCGAGCGGATCAAGACGATCGGCCTCTATCGGAACAAAGCCAAGAACGTCATCAAGCTGTCCGAGTCGCTGATCCGCGATCACGGCGGCGAAGTCCCTTGCGATCGCGAGGCGCTCGAAGCGCTGCCGGGCGTCGGACGCAAGACCGCCAACGTCGTGCTCAATGTCGCTTTCGGCGAGCCGACGCTCGCCGTCGACACGCACGTGTTTCGCGTTTCCAACCGCATTCCACTGTCGCGCGGCAAAACGCCGCGCGAAGTCGAGGATGGACTGATGAAAATCATCCCCCCGCGCTTCCTGACGCACGCGCACCACTGGCTGATCCTGCACGGCCGCTACGTCTGCAAGGCGCGCGCTCCGACGTGCCGGCGATGCGTCATTGCGGACCTGTGCCAATACGAGGGCAAGACCGTTTAGACGAAATGCGCCCGCCGCGGGCGGTCCGGCGCGCGCAGGCGCGCTTCGATCGCCTGCGGCCGCGTCGGAAATGTCGCCGCCGAGCCGCTGCGCGGCGCCTTGGCTGCGGTGCGGCGGCGGCGTTTCCATGATCGGTGCCGCTCGTCGCGCTGCTTTCTGCCAATCTTGACTAAGGCGGCGCCTCAGCCCAATTCTGGCGCGCGATCGCCAAGACGGAATTTTGATGGGCTGCAAGAACCGGACGAGTCGGCCGGCGATCGACAAGACGAGGGCGGCGGCGGTCGCCTCGCTCGCGTGAGCGGGCTATACTCAACGTTTCGAGACTTGGCCGAGACGCGATTCGATGACCCAGACGCGGCAAATCCTCATCGTCGACGACGACGCCGATTTTCGCCAGGCGCTGACCGAACAGTTGGCGCTGCACGCCGAATTCAAGGTGTCCGAGGCCGTCGACGCCGCCGCCGCGCTGCGGGCGGTCGAAAGCGCCCCGCCCGATGTCGTCATCATGGACGTCGGTCTCCCCGATATCGACGGGCGCGAGGCGGTCAGGCAGTTGCGCGCGGGGGGGTTCAAGCGTCCGATCATCATGCTCACGGCGCGCGATTCGGACGCCGACACGGTGATCGGCCTCGAATCGGGGGCCAACGATTACGTCGCCAAGCCGTTCCGTTTTGCAGTGCTGCTGGCGCGCATTCGCGTGCAACTGCGCCAACACGAGGCGAGCGAGGACGCCGAGTTCCGAATCGGCCCCTACCTCTTTCGCCCCGCGACCAAAAATCTCGTCGACGCCAAAGGCGCCAAGCTGCGCTTGACGGAAAAGGAGGCGGCGATCCTACGCTTTCTCCATCGCGCCCAGCGTCAGGCGGTGCCGCGCGAGACGCTGCTGCGCGACGTGTGGGGCTACAACGCCAACGTCACCACGCACACGCTGGAGACGCACATCTATCGCCTGCGGCAGAAGATCGAGGACGACCCCGCCGACGCCCGCCTGCTCGTCACCGACGTCGGCGGCTATAAGTTGCTGTCATGAGCCACGATCGGAGCGCGATCGCATGAGCCTTGAAGCCAACGTCCGGATGATGGCGCGCACGCACCCCTTCGATCTGTTGCCGCACGAGGCGCTGCAACTGCTGGTGTTCTCCTGTACGAAGAAGACTCTGAAAGCCGGCGAGACGCTGTTCGTCGAGAGCGAGCCGGCGGACGCGGCCTATTTCGTGCTGTCGGGCGCGATCAATTTGATGTCGCACGACGCCCGTCGCCGCGTCGAGGCGGGCGCCTTGATCGGCGAGACGGCGCTGTTGACCGACCTGCTGCGCCGATCGACCGCGCGCGCGGCCGATGATACGGTCACGCTGCGCGTTCCCGGCGACGTGTTTCGCCGCGTCCTTTCCGAGTTTCCGCAGTCCGCGGCAAGAATCCACGCCGTCGCCTCCGCGCGGGCGCGCGACCTCGTCGAACAGCTCGAAGCCGTCCGCGCGCGAGGGTTCGACGTTTAGTTCGCGCTTTTCCGCGCGGCGGCCGTCATCGCCCGCCGAAGCTCGGCGATGGCGACGGGCGAAGCGACGAATGCGGGCGCGCGGACTTGGCTTCCACACGCGCACGGGGCGTCGGGAGCGGCCCGGCTCGATTGCGTGGCGATCGTCGCGGCGGCGGCGAGGACCGCCAGTCCGACGCCGAGCGAAAGCCAAAACTGCCGGCGGGCGCTCGCGGCGTCGAGATGGAAGGCGGTCTTGTCGACCTCGAGGCGAAGGGCGTTTGACATCGGCGGCTCCACGAGCTTGTGTCGCCGTCACCCTTACGGTCCGCCTTCGCCGCCGCGCGTCGGGCGCGCTGTCCGACCGAGAAAGACGAGCTCGCCGATGACCGACTCGCCCGCACGTTCCGCGTTTCATGCGGCGCGCGCTCCCAGCGCCGCCGACATCGACGCCCTGGCTCAGGCGACGTTCGCGCAATTGCCGGCCTCGTTTCGCCGGCTCTGCGAGGGACTGGTGATCCAGGTCGTTGATTTTCCCGACGACCAGACGCTCGACGAAATGGGCGTGGAGAGCGAATTCGATCTGCTCGGGCTGTTTCGCGGCCGTGGTCTGCCGAATCGGCCCGCGGTCGAAGAGACCGGCGCGATGCCCAACATGATCTGGCTCTATCGGCGTCCACTGCTCGACTTCTGGTGCGAGGACGAAGAAACGCTGGGCGCCGTCGTCGCGCACGTGCTGATCCATGAAATCGGCCACCATTTCGGCCTTTCCGACGAGGACATGGCGGCGATCGAGGCGAACGCGAGCTGAAAACGGGGTGCGGCGAGAGCGCCCTTCACAACCGCGTCACGGTCGCTATAGACTATGGCGTCGCCGGAATCGGTCCGGCGACTCAGCGTGCGGGGGATCGGAGCGTCTTCTTGACGATTCATGTTCAGGCGGCCTCGCCGGAGACGTGTCCGGCCCTGGTGCTCAACGCGGACTTCCGTCCCCTGAGCTATTACCCGCTTTCGATTTGGTGCTGGCAGGACGCGATCAAGGCGGTGTTTCTCGACCGCGTCAACATCGTCTCGCAATACGACACGCTGGTGCGCAGCCCGTCGTTCGCCATGCGACTGCCATCGGTGGTCTCGCTCAAGAACTACGTCAAGCCGTCGCGCTTTCCCGCCTTCACGCGTTTCAACGTGTTCCTGCGCGACCGCTTCACCTGCCAATATTGCGGCGAGCGCGAGGATCTGACCTTCGACCACGTGGTCCCGCGCTCCAAGGGCGGCGTCACCAGTTGGGTGAACGTCGTGGCGGCCTGTTCGGCGTGCAACCTACGCAAGGCCGACCTCCTGCCCTCGTCGGCGAAGATGTGGCCGGCGCGCGAACCCTATCAGCCTTCGGTGCACGACCTGCATCGCAACGGCCGGCTGTTCCCGCCTAATTACCTCCACAGCTCCTGGATGGACTATCTCTATTGGGATAGCGAACTGGAGCCCTGAAAGCCGTCGCCGGACCGGCGGGACGAGTTTCGCCGGCTTGCGACTCGTCTCTCACGGGCGCGAGGGCGGAACTTCCGCGCCCCTGAAGTTCGCATTTCGCCCGCGATGAAATCGCTGCGAGGCGGTCGTCCCTCCACAATGTTCGTGACGAAGTTTCCGCTTCTGCTGCTTCGCGTTGGCGCGCATAGCCGGCGCTCAATTAAGGGTATACTGTCATAAATTTGTCATCTTCGGTTGATTGGCGGATAATTCAGCAAATATTTACCTCGGCGGGGTTGATTGCGCGCGCCAGTCCCTATAACGGCGAGATCGCGATGAACGCCACGGCGCCCAATGAATTCTCCAAGTCCGCGGCCCTCCTCGAATCGAAAGACATTGTCGAACTTCGCCGGCGGTGGCGCGTCGCCCGCGCGCTGCGCGATGGGTTGCCGCCATACGAAGAGCTGTTGCTGGACAGTCTCGGCCGCATCGACGACAACATCGTTCTTCTCGCCGGCGATTCCGCGGACTGGACCATTCAGCGCGCCGGCCGCGACGCCAGGCGTTGGATCGAAGGCGCCGACAGGAACGTTCGGCTTTCCCAGCTGGAGCCGGATTTCGCCTGTGCGCTGTCGAACGCGGCCCAATGCGCCGTTAGGAATGGCGCTCCCCATCTCACCGAGGATTATTTCGTCCGCTATGGCCAAGTGCAATGCTACGACATTCTCGCGCTTGCCTTGGCGAACCGTTGGGGACCTCCCTTCGTCGCGGTCTATATCGGAGAACACGGCCCGAAATACAGCCTGGTCGACGCGGTCTTTCACTCCAGCGACGAAGGCGTGATCGCGCTCGCCGTGATTCGGGACGAAGACAGACGACCGATCGATTTTCAGATCGTCGATCTCAACGCCCGCGCTGCGAATTTGCTCGGCCAAAGCGCGGAGCGCTTGCGGTGGCGCCGCCTCGGCGAGGGAGAGCACGCGTTCAGCCCGGATCGCGTAATCCAGCGTCTCCACCGGTTGCTCGAAGGAAGCGATCGCCAGGAACGATTCGAGCTCACGACGCAATCGGAGGGCGAGACAATCCATGTCGGCGTCAGCCTCACCCGGATGGGCGACCTTATTTGCGCGTCGTTGACGGACGTCACCGAGCTGAAACTGCGGGAGGAATCCTACCGGCTGCTGTTCGACGCCAATCCGATGCCGATGTGGATCGTCGACGTCGCGACCCAGCGCTTCTTGGCGGTCAACGACGCGGCGGTCGCGCATTACGGCTATTCTCGCGATCGCTTCGTCGGCATGACGGCGGACGAAATTTGCCACGCCGACGAGCGCGACATCCAGCGATGCGCGCCCTCGGAGCCCGGCGGGGCCGATCGATCCGATCGAAGCCGGAGACACGTTCGCGCCGACGGCGGTGAAATCGAAGTGCTCACTTTTGGCCGGAAGGTCGCCTACCAAGGCCGCGCCGGCGAATTGGTGGCGATCGTCGACATCACCCAGCGAAGACAGGCCGAGGCGGAGGTCGCCTATCTCGCTCATCACGACGCGCTCACCGAGCTGCGCAACCGTGCGTATTTCCGCGACCAGCTCGCCGCCACGATCGATCTGCGCCAGCGCAAGAAGGAAAGGCTCGCCGTTTGCTTTCTCGACCTGGATCAGTTCAAGGACGTCAACGATTCCTTCGGCCATCCCACAGGCGATCGCTTGCTGCGGATGGTCGCGCAGCGGTTGCAGGGCGCGTTGAGCGACGGCGATCTGACGGCGCGGCTTGGCGGCGACGAATTCGCCGCCATTCTCCATCACGTCGCGTCGCCGGCGCAGGTCGGCGACATCA
>JBEKBD010000017.1:0-33291 GCA_050015575.1 Roseiarcus sp.
GTCGCGCGCTCCTGTTGCGGGAACCAGGTGCCGACGATGCGGCTGTTGGTCGGGAAGCAAGGCGCCTCGGAGAGGCCGAGGCCGAAGCGGTAGAACACCAGGGAGTAGAGGCCGACGGCGAAGGCCTGCGCCAGGGTGAACAGCGACCAGAAGGTGACCGAAATGAAATAGGTGATCTTCGCGCCGAAGCGGTCGAGGAAGACGCCGCCGGGGATCTGCGCCGCGGCGTAGGTCCAGGAGAAGGCCGAGAAGACGACGCCCATCGTCGCGGCGTCGATCGCCAAGTCGGTTCGCAGGGCCGGCGCCGCGACGCCAAGCACGGTGCGATCGAGATAATTGATCATCGTGCCAATGGAGATGAGCGCCAGAATGCCGAAGCGCGCCCGCGTGCGGCGGCGTTCGGCGGATGGCGATGATGGCGTCGTCGCGTTGACCATGATGTCCCCCCAAGTTTTATCTGCGCCCCCGATCAGCGGTCGCTGCGGAGGCGCAAGCCTGGCCTCAGACCTGCCAGGCGCTTCGACGAGCGAAGCGCGCGTTGGCGAAGCGGACCGCCGGAACCGGCGGACTGATCGCGGCGCGATTCCCTCTTCTTCCCCTCCTAAGGCCCTCAGATTTCCCGCGCCGGCCGAACCAATCGCGCCGGCCTTCGGCGGAGAGCGCCATCTTTCCCCATGGAAATCTTGTTTTCCGAAGCCTTGCCGCTGTCAAGGATCGAAGACCGCTTTCGACGGCGCGGCGGGCGGGAGCGCGACGAAGCCCGCTTGTCGCCTTAGGTCGCGAGCCGCGGCTGCAAGGCTTGTCGTCACCGCCACGAATCGAACCAGATGCGTTGGGAAAAGCCGCTCGGGCCGACGGGGAATTGCGCCGAGAGCACCGGCAGGTAGAAGACGAAGGTCAGCCCCGCCAGCGCGAGAAACCCGAGCCCCAGCCAGCTTCCCAGCCGCGAGCCGCCGCGAAAGAAAACAAGCGCAAGCGCCGGCCCCAGGCATAGCAGCGAGGGAAAGTAATAATAGAAGAATTCCAGCCCCTTCGGATTGATCGCCCACGGCAGATATTGCGCGAAGAAGCCGACCGTGACGATCATCGCGTCGACTTCGCGGCGGACGATCCAGCGCCACGCGGCGACCAGAATCGCCGCCTCGCCGGCGTAGAAGACCAGCGGGTTGGCGAGCGCGACGATCGCTTGCGCCGGAACTTGCGCGCTCCACGCCGAGGCGTGCGGGCCTGCGACATGGAACAGATACCACACCGGGCGCGTCATCGCCGGCCATTGCCACCAGAGGCTCGAATAGGGATGCGTCGCCGAACTGCCGGTCATGATCGCGATCATGCGCCGCTGCGCGGCGAAGAATTCGAGGATCGAGCCCTCGTGCAGGAGTTGCGGCACATAGGCGGCGAAATAGACCAGCGCCGGCACGGCGACGAGAGCGAGGAACGCGTTGATCGGGGTCAGCGCCGCCCACGCGTCGGGGGCGAAGAAATCCGTCTCCTCGGCGTCCTCGAAGCGCGCGCGCCAGAGCTTGAGCAGCCCGATCAGCAGGCGCACCGCCAGTATGCCGCCGAGCAGGAACAAGCCCGACAATTTGCACGAGCTCGCCAGGCCCAGGCAGACGCCCATCGCAATCGCGTAGGCCAGCGACTTCGCCGGCGATTTCTTCTCCTTCAGGCTCAGGGTGAAGAACGCCAGCGCGAAGGCGCAGAACGCCATCAGGAAGATATCGAGCATGGCGATCCGCGCCTGGACGTAGACGACCGAGTCGCACAGCGTGATCGCGCTCGCCCACAGCGCCTGGCCGAGATCGCGCAGCAGCGCGTAGGCCCAGATCAGCACGCCGATCAGCGTCAGCGACCCGAACAGCGCGCTCATCGCGCGCCAGCCGACCGGGTTGTCGCCGAAGACGCGCATGCCGGCGGCGATCATCAGCTTGCCGAGCGGAGGATGCTCCTGATGCATCATCGCGCCGGACTTGATCAGCGCGCGGGCGGTCGGCACGTACCAGGTTTCGTCGAAATAGATGTCGCGCGCGGCGCCGAGGCCCCAGACGAACAGTCCGAGCGAGCCGAAAAAGACCACGACGCAGCAAAGCGCGAGGGCGGCGCGCGGGCCGACGCACGGGCGTTGCGGGGCTTGCGAAGCGTTCGCGCTCATGTCTTGCTCTCGTCGTCGCGCTGACGATCATGCCCCGCCCGACCGCCCGCCGCAATCTTCGGCGGAATAACGGCGCCCTCGCGCTCGCGGCGCCGCCGAACTCGGCCTATATTCCCTCCGAGGAGCGCTTTCTCGCCGAACGCTTCGGCGCCCGCGGCGTCGGCGCCAAGGATGAGGCGGGGTCGCCAAGGCCCGGCGCCGGACTTCAAGAAGGAGCATCAGGATGAGGAAACCCAATTCCCTGCCGGCGCTGATCTTCGCCGTCATCGTCGCCCTCGGCCTGGCCCTGGCCTATGCGACGGCCGCGCCGCCCGATTTCCGTCAAAGCGCCTGGATCGTCGTCGTGACGTTGCTCGTCGCCTTCGTCGTCGCCTATTCGATCAAGATCGCCGATCAATGGGAGCGGGTGGTGGTGCTGCGCCTCGGGCGTTTCCGCTCGCTCGAGGGGCCGGGCCTGTTCTTCATCATTCCGATCATCGAGACCGTCCCCTACTGGATCGACACCCGCGTGCTCACCAGCGCCTTCAAGGCGGAAAAGACCCTGACCAAGGACACGGTGCCGGTCGACGTCGACGCGGTTCTGTTCTGGAAGGTGATCGACCCGAAAAAAGCGGCGCTCGACGTCGCCGACTACAACGGGGCGATCAACTGGGCGGCGCAGACCGCGCTACGCGACGTCATCGGCAAGACCATGCTCGCCGACATGCTGGAGGGACGGGATAAGATCAGCGCCGATCTGCAGAAGATCATCGACGAGCGCACCGAGCCCTGGGGAATCAACGTCATCTCGGTCGAGGTCAAGGACGTGCTGATCCCGCCGGCCCTGCAGGACGCGATGTCGATGCAGGCGCAGGCCGAGCGCGAGCGCCAGGCGCGCGTCATCCTCGGCGACTCCGAACGCCAGGTGGCGGAGAAATTCGCCGAAGCGGCGAAGACCTACGCCGACAACCCGACCGCCTTCCATTTGCGGGCGATGAACATGCTCTACGAGGGGCTGAAGCGCGACAACGCAACAATAGTCATCGTGCCGAGCACGGCGGTGGAATCCATGCAGCTCGGCGGCCTCGCCGGCATCACCGCGCTGACGCAGAACCTTGGAGCGAACCCTTCCCCGGCCCGGCCCGCCGCCCCTCCGGCCTGACCGAAAGGAGCGCCGGTTCAGCTCTTGGGATACTCCAGCCCCATCGCGCGGTAGCGTTCGGGATCGTCGAGCCACTTCTCGCGCACCTTGACGAACAAAAAGAGATGCGCCGGCGTCCCGTTGGCCTCGGCGATCTCCTTGCGCGCGGCGGCGCCGATCGCCTTGATCGTGCGCCCGCCCTCGCCGATGACGATCTTCTTGTGGCTGTCGCGCGTGACGTAGATCGTCTGCTCGATGCGGGCCGAGCCGTCGGGCAGGTCCTTCCACGATTCGGTCTCGACCGTCGTCTGGTACGGCAATTCGTCGTGCAGGCGCTCGAACAGCTTTTCCCGGGTGATCTCGGCAGCGAGCGAGCGCATCGGCGCGTCGGCGATCTGGTCTTCCGGGTAGAGCCACGGCCCCGGCGGCATCGCCCCCGCGAGCGTCGCGCGCAGCCGCTCGAGGCCGTCGCCGGTCGCCGCGCTGACCATGAAGGTCGCGTCGAATTTCACCGCCGCGTCGAATTTGGCGGCGAGCGCCAGCAGCGAAGCGCGCTCGACCAGGTCGATCTTGTTGAGGACGAGGAATTTCGGCGCACGGCTCTCACTGACGGTCGTCAGGATCGCCCGCGTCGGCTCGCTCACGCTTGCGTCGGGCGCGGCGAGCCCCGCCTTGCCCGCGGCGAGAAGCTCCTGGCGCGCATCGATCAGCAGCGCCACCGCGTCGGCGTCGTCCGCCGCGCCCCACGCCGCGGCGAGCATCGCCCGATCGAGCCGGCGCTTGGGCGCGAACAAGCCCGGCGTGTCGACGAACACGATCTGCGCCAAGCCTTCGATGACGATGCCGCGCACTAGGGCGCGCGTCGTCTGCGCCTTGCGCGAGACGATGGAGACCTTGGCGCCGACGAGCGCGTTGAGCAGCGTCGACTTGCCGGCGTTCGGCGCGCCGAGGAGCGCAACGAAGCCGCATCGGGCGTCGTTCATTGGCCGCTCCAGCGCGCCAGAAACGCCTGCGCGGCGGCTTGCTCGGCGGCGCGTTTCGAGCTCGCTTCGCCTTGTTCCGGCGCGTAGCCGTCAAGCACGACCTGCATGACGAAGCGCGGCGCGTGAGCAGGGCCGCTGCGCGCGACTTCGATATAGCGCGGCGCCGCCAGCGCGCGCGCCTGCGCCCATTCCTGCATGGCGGTCTTGGCGTCGCGCTCGGGTTCGGCGTCGGCGTCCATGCGCGCGCGCCAACAGCGCGTCACCAGTTCGCGCGCCGCCTCGAAGCCGGCGTCGACGAACACCGCGCCGATCAGGGATTCGCAGATGTCGGAGAGGATCGCCGCCTTCTTGCGGCCGCCGGCGCGCGCCTCGCCCTGCCCCATCGCGAGGTGCGGGCCGACGTCCCACTCCTCGGCGACGGCGGCGCAGGTCTCGCGGCGCACCAGCTTGGCCAGCCGCATCGACAATTCGCCCTCGCTCGCCTGCGGAAAGGCTTCATAGAGCATCTGCGCGACGACGACGCCGAGCACGCGGTCGCCCAGGAACTCCAGCCGCTGATAGGATTGCCCCCGTCCGGAGCCGGCGGCGGCGGGCGCCGAGAGATGGGTCAACGCGCGCGCGGCAAGATCGCGGTCGCGGAACTGGTGGCCGATCCTCGCCTCGAGCGCCGCAAACTCCGCTTTGGCCTTTTTGGTCATCGCCGCACGCCGTTCACCGCCGGACGGCCCATATTGCGCAACACCGGCGCCGAGAACTCCCACCCCCACAAGGGAGGGATATTCGGCGCGCCTCAATGCACGGCATGGAACATGCGGCCCCAGCGCACCGTCTCCGGCCAACGCCAGAATTCCCACGCCGGCGCGCCGTCGACCGAGAAGAAGATCACCTCGGCGCGACCGATCAGGTTGTCGAACGGCACGTAGCCGACGCCGGGCGGATTGGCGTTCGGCGGCACGCGCGAGTCGAGCGAATTGTCGCGATTGTCGCCCATGAAGAAATATTCGCCGGGCGGCACTTCGTAGACGTCGGTGTTGGCGGTGTAGGGCATCGGATTGGCGTCGCCCTCGATCTGGATGATCTCGTGCTTCACGCCGCCCGGCAGCGTCTCGAGGTAACGGGGAACCTCCTCGGCCGCGCCGAAGCGCCCCGTCGTCCGGTACGGCGGCAGAGGCTCGCGCGCGACGATCTGGCCGTTGATGTAGAGCCGGTCCTTGATCATCTGGATTTTGTCGCCGGGCAGCCCGATCAAGCGCTTGATGTAATCGGTCTCGCCGTCGCGCGGCAGCTTGAAGACGATGATGTCGCCGCGCTTGGGCTGCGAGGCGAAAAGGCGGCCGGGCATCGCGGCCGGCGCGAGGTCGAGAAATCCCGGCAGCGAAAAATGCGAATAGCCGTAGGAATATTTCGACACGAACAAATAGTCGCCGACCAGCAGCGTCGGGATCAGCGAACCCGAGGGGATATTGAAGGGTTGAAACAGCAAGGTTCGCACCACCAGCGCGATGATCAGCGCCTCGACGATCACCTTGACCGTCTCCCACCAACCCTCTTGCTTGGCGGCGGGCGCCTCAGCGGCCCTCTTGAGGGCGTTCGGTTCGCTCATGGAGAATTGCCTCTGTCAGCGACGACGGTTCGGCGCGCCGCGCGCGCGCCGTGCGCGATCCCTATACAAGTCCGCCGCCAGCGCGCCAAGCGCGCCCGCGGCGTCTCTCTTCAGATGGAAAAGAGGCGGCGCGAAGGCCGCCTGCTGAAATTTCGCTCCGACCCGCCCGAGCATCCCCAGGCGGCGCGAGGCCGGCGCGGCCGGTTCAGGGGACGAGAATCGTCGAGCCCGTCGTCTGACGCGCCTCCAAGGCGGTGTGGACGCTCGCGGCTTCGGCGAGCGGCGCACGCATGGCGACGCCGATCTTGACCTCGCCCGAGGCGACGACGGCGAACAGATCGCGCGCCATTCTTTCCAGCCGTTCGCGCTCGGCCAGGAACGTGAACACCGTCGGCCGGGTGGCGAACAGCGAGCCTTTTTGCGCCAGCTGCGCCAAATTGAACGACTCGATGCCGCCCGAGGCCGACCCAAAGCTGGCGAACATGCCGAACGGCCTCAGGCAATCGAGCGACGCAGGGAAGGTCGCCTTGCCGACGCCGTCGTACACGACGTGGCACTTGGCGCCCTTGGTGATTTCGCCGACGCGCACGGCGAAGTCCTCTTCGCGGTAGAGAATGACGTGCTTGGCGCCGGCTTTCTTGGCGAGCTTGGCCTTTTCCGCCGTGCCGACCGTGGCGATCACCGTCGCGCCGAGCGCCTTGCCCCATTGGCACAGAATCTGGCCGACGCCGCCGGCGGCCGCGTGCACCAGCATCGTGTCGCCGGCCTTCACATGATAGGTCTGACGCAACAGAAATTGGGCGGTGAGGCCCTTGAGCATCATCGCCGCGGCGGCCTCGAACGTAATCGCCTTGGGCAATTTCACCAGGTGTTTGACGTCGACGTTGCGCTCCTCGGCGTAGGAGCCGAGGGTGGAAGCGTAGGCGACGCGGTCGCCGGGCTTGAAGTCCTTGACGCCCTTGCCGACCGCGACGACCTCGCCGGCGCCCTCGTTGCCCGGGGTGAAGGGCCGCGGCGGCGGCGGATAGAAGCCGGAGCGATAATAGACGTCGAGATAATTGACGCCGATGGCGCGATGGCGCACCCGCGCTTCGCCGCGTTGCGGCGGCGCGATCTCGATGTTCTCGAGGCGCATGACGTCGGGCGCCCCGGTCTGGTGGATGCGAATGGCGCGCATGGCTCGTCTCCCCCGCGAAAGGGGGCCGAGATTGTCCCCGCCGAGCGCCGCGCGCAAGCCGATTGCCGCGAAAAAGCGCTGCAAAACCGCTTTTTTCCCGCTTTGCCGGCCGCTTCGCGTCAAACCGGCGACGCCGCCGGCGGGCAAGCAGGGCAAGGCGAAATCGGTCGGCGAATTCGCCCCTCGCGGCCTTGCCAGCCTCGTTTGGCGACCTTATAGCAACCTGCCGTTCCGGCCGAGCCGAAACGCCGCCCCGCGCCCATCGTCTAGCGGTCCAGGACGTCGCCCTTTCACGGCGAAAACAGGGGTTCGATTCCCCTTGGGCGCGCCAATACATGAAGCGCTTAACCAGAGCGCCGCCAAGCTTTGTCCTATATCTGGCCGATATCCCGGCCCGGATTTTGTCCGACTAACATGGACAATTGACGCACGCACTCTTCGAAAGAGCGCGTCTCGGCGCCGACTTGCTTGATGGGCTTTGAGCTTCCCATTTCGGTCCCTGGCGGCAACCGCGGCGATCGCGCCGGCGCTGGCGCGCCGCGCAATGGGACATGACCCGGTGCCGCGCTGCGGCAAATCGTCTTGCGGCGCGGCGCATTGCTTCGCCGGCGCGGTCGCCGCCGCCCTGCGCCGTCCGTCGGCCGGCGCCAAGCCCGCCGCGTCCGCGGCGTAAGGTGAAGCTGTAGCGAGGTTTTTGCGGTTCTGTCGGCGCGAATCGGGCCGGGAGCGTCGTATTGTCCGCAGCACGCTTCAACAAGATTAGGTAATTCTGGCTTAACCATTCCGCCACGCTTGCGCTTTATGTTCCCGTTCGGGCCAAGTCAGCGTGAGGGGATATTCGTGATCAAGCCGGCAGTCGGCGCCGCCAGCGTCTCGACCATCGACGCAAAACCGGCGCGGGCGCGCCCGTCGGCGCGCGTCTATGCGCTGGCGCCGCTGCGGCCGCGGGTGCTGTTCGTCACCTCCGAGATGAGCGATTTCCTGCAAGCGGGCGGTCTGGGCGCCGTTTCGGCCGCGTTGCCGCGAGCGATGAAGCAATACTGCGACGTCCGCGTGATGCTGCCCGGCTATCGACAGGTGCTCGAGCGGGCGCGAAGGATGGAGATCGTCGCGCATTTGCCGGGCGCGGGCGCCGTCCCCCCCTGCTCGATCGGCATGACTACGCTCGCCGACGGCCTGATCGTCTATGTCGTGCTCTGCGAGGAGCTGTTCAGGCGCGACGGCTCCCCCTACGCCGACGCGGGCGGCGTCGACTTTCCCGACAACGACCTGCGCTTCGCGCGCCTGAGCATGGCCGCCGCGCAATGGGCTGCGCCGGGCCGCCACGACTGGCGGCCCGCCAGCCTGCACCTGAACGACTGGCAGACGGCTCTGGCCGCCGGTTATCTCGCCTGGAGCGGCGTCGACGCGCCGGCGCTGCTGACGATCCACAATCTCGCCCATCAGGGATTGTTCGAGGCATCGCGCATGGGCGCTCTCGCCATTCCCGCGCGGGCGTTCACCATGCAGGGCGTCGAATTCTTCGGCCGCCTTTCTTTCCTCAAGGCGGGACTGAACTATGCCGCGCAGCTCGTCACCGTCAGCGCGACTTACGCCGAGGAAATCACCCGGCCGGAATTCGGCTGCGGGCTCGACGGCCTGTTGTCCGAGCGCGCGGCGCAGGGGCGCTTGAGCGGCATCCTCAACGGCGTCGACGAATCGTGGGATCCGCGAAAGGACCGCAATTGCCCCTATCTCTACGACCCGCAGCGCTGGAAGGGCCGTTACGCCGACTATGTGCGCGGCATGTTCGGATTGTCGCTGTGGCGCGCGCCGCTGTTTTCGTTCGTATCGCGGCTTGTTCATCAAAAGGGCGTCGATCTCGTCCTCCACGCGGGCGAACGCATCGCCGATCTCGGCGGCCAGCTGATCGTCATGGGGCGGGGTGAGCCCAAGATGGAGGCCGAGCTGGCCGCGCTCGGCGCGCGACGCCGCGACGCCGTCGGCGTGCGCATCGGCTTCGACGCCGAGGATGCGCGCGCGCTGTTCGCGGGCAGCGACTTCGTTCTGATGCCGTCGCGTTTCGAACCGTGCGGCCTGAGCCAAATGTACGCTCAGCGCTTCGGCGCGATCCCGATCGCGCATCGCACCGGCGGCCTCAGCGAAACGATCCACGACGGCAAGACCGGGTTCCTGTTCGACCAGCCCGAAATCGCCGACCTCGACGAAGCGATCCACCGCGCGCTCGAGGCCTACGGGTCCAACCAGCGCCTCTACGAACTACGCCGCGCCGCGATGGCGGTGCGCTACGACTGGGACGACAGCGCGCAGCGCTACGGCGCCCTCCATCGCGCGCTCGAGAGCGGGCGGCCTGGCGCTGCGCAGGCGGTTCGTGACGAGAGGCGCGCGCCGAGGGTCGGCGGCGCTGGATTTTCGTTTTAGCGGATCCTCGCCTATAACCGCGTCTCGGCAAGCGAGACCCAGCGATGCGCGAAGAGATCGGAATTGTCGGCCTCGGACCGGTCGGCGCGGCGACGGCGTCGATCCTGAGCGCGCGCGGCGGCGCGGTGCGGATCGCGCAGCGCCGCGCGCCCGAGAGCCTGCCCGCGGGCGCCGCGTTCGTGCGCTGCGACGCGCTCGATAAGGATTCGGCGCGCGCCGCGGTCGCCGGGTTGCGGCAAGTCGTGCTGGCGATCGGCTTCCCCTACGTCGGCGCGGTCTGGCGCGCGGCGTGGCCGCGGGCGATGACGAATTTCGTCGAGGCCTGCGCGGCGGAGGGCGCCCGCCTCGTCTTCGTCGACAACCTCTATATGTACGGGCCGCAATCCGCGCCGCTGAGCGAAACGACGCCGCTCTCCCCCTATGGCGTCAAGCCGGCGACGCGGGTCGAGGTCACGCGCATCTGGCAGGCGGCGAGCGAAGCCGGCCGGCTTCGCGTCGCGGCGCTGCGGGCCCCCGATTTCTATGGCCCGGGGGCGACCCAGTCCCATCTCGGCGATCTCGCGTTCGGCGCGATCGCCAAGGGCAAAGCCGCCCAGCTGATCGGCTCGCCCGACACGCCGCACGATTTCGCCTACGTCGCGGATTTCGCGCGCGCCGTCGTCACTTTGCTCGATGCGCCGGACGACGCGTTCGGCCAGGCCTGGCACGTCCCCTGCGCGCCGACGCGGACGCCGCGCGAAATTTTGACGCTCGGCGCGGCGGCGCTAGGCGTCAGACCGCGCGTCGTCGGCCTGCCGACATGGGCGCTGGGACCGCTTGGGCTCTTCGTTCCGGTGTTAAGCGAAATGCGCGAAATGCGCTTCCAATGGGACCGGCCTTATCGCGTCGACTCCAGCCGCTTCGCTGAGCGCTTCTGGTCCGACGCGACGCCGTTCGAGGTCGGCGCGCGGGCGACCGCGCTGTGGTTTCGCGGCCGCGCCGCGCGGTGAGGCGTCGCCGGCGGCCTCGCACTTGGCGCGCGGCGGCGGCGCGCTATGATGAGGCGGCGCGAAAGTTCGCGCGCTTTCCCGCCGCGCCCCGATGACCAAGGCCCTGACCGTCCGCTCCATCCCATCGATCGCCGAGGTCGCCGCGGCGGCGTGGGACGCCTGCGCCAATCCGCCGGCGCGCAGCGACGGCGCGCCCGATGGCGAGCGGTTCAATCCGTTCATCGCGCACGCGTTTCTCCTCGCGCTGGAGCAGTCGCGTTCGGTCGGCGGGCGCTCCGGCTGGTCGCCCGCGCATGTCCTGGTCGAAGATTCGAGCGGGCGCCTCGTCGCGGCGTCGCCGACTTATCTCAAGGCCCACAGCCAGGGCGAATACGTCTTCGACCACGCTTGGGCCGACGCCTACCAGCGCGCCGGCGGGCGCTATTACCCCAAGCTGCAAGTCGCCGTTCCCTTCACGCCGGTCACCGGCCGGCGGCTGCTGGTCGCGCCCGACGCGCCAGCGGGCGCTCGCGAAGCGTTGATTGCGGGCTTGCGCGCGTTGCGCGAGGCGGTCGGCGCTTCCTCGATCCATGTCACCTTCCCCGATCGGCCCGACGGCGAAGCGCTGCAACAGGCTGGCTTCGTCTCGCGCGTCGGCGAGCAGTTTCATTTCGTCAACGCCGGCTATCGCGACTTCGACGATTTTCTCGCTGCGCTCGCCTCGCGCAAGCGCAAGGCGATCAAGCGCGAGCGCCGCGACGCCCTCGGCGACGACGTCTCGGTCGAACTCGTCACCGGCGGCGACCTCAAGTCCGAGCACTGGGACGCGTTCTTCGCGTTCTACATCGACACGGGGTCGCGAAAATGGGGTCGACCGTATCTGACCCGCGAATTCTTCGATCGCGTCGGCGCCGCGATGGCTTCGCGCATCCTGTTGATCATGGCCAAGCGCGCGGGGCGCTACGTCGCCGGCGCGCTCAATTTTCTCGGCGACGACGCGCTCTACGGGCGCAATTGGGGCGCGATCGAGGAGCGGCCGTTTCTGCATTTCGAGATTTGCTATTATCAAGCGATCGAATTCGCGATAAGGCGCGGTCTGAAGCGCGTCGAAGCGGGCGCGCAGGGGGAGCACAAATTGGCGCGCGGCTATCGCCCCGTGGCGACCTATTCCGCGCATGAATTCGCCGACCCGGGCTTTCAGCGGGCGGTGGCGGCGTATCTGACGCGCGAGCGCGCCGCCGTCGACGAAACGATCGCCGAATACGCCGAGCAATTGCCGTTCCGGCGGCAGGGCTGAGGCCCGCCGAGCCGACCATCCCAGGGAGAAAGCCTTGACCCAGTCCTACGACGCCAACAACATCTTCGCCAAGATCCTGCGCGGCGAGGCGCCGTGCGTGCGCATCGCCGAGGACGAAGTCTCGCTCTGCTTCATGGACATCATGCCGCGCGCCGACGGCCACGCCCTGATCATCCCCAAGACGCCGGCGCGCAACCTGCTCGACATTGCGCCGGCCGAACTCGCCCGCTTCATGCCCTCGGTGCAGCGCCTCGCCCGCGCGGTCAAAGCGGGCATGGCGGCGGACGGCGTCGTCGTGCAGCAGTTCAACGAAAGCGCCGGCGGGCAGCTCGTCTTCCATCTGCATTTCCACGTGCTGCCGCGCTGGCATGGCGTCGCGCTGCGCCCGCCCGGCGGCCCGATCATGCCGACCGACCAACTCGAAGCCTACGCCGCCAAGATCCGCGCGGCGCTGCAGGCGGCGTGAGCGCCGTCGCCGGCCGCTCTTCGCGCGCCCACGTCGACCAATCGGTCCGCGCCCGGATGACTTTCTCCTCGGCGTGAATTAGGGAAAGGAGCCGCCGCGCCGATCGCCGAGACGCCCATGGTTTCGAGCCATCTGCATTATCTCCCCGCGCAGCTCCTGCTCTATCTGGCGCTCGGCGGGCTCGTCCTCCTGCTGCTGCTGCTGCTGCAGATCGGCATTCTCAACAGCGCGTACCGCCGCCTCGGCCTGGAGCCGCGCGTCGCCATGCTGGTGCTGCTCGCCTCGCTGATCGGCAGCTACATAAACATCCCGATCGCGCGGCTTCCCGAAGCGCGCGTGGTGGCGAGGACTTTTGTCGACCTGTTCGGCGTGCCCTATCTCGTGCCGCGGTTCGTCGACTGGCCGGGCACGATTCTCGCGATCAACGTCGGCGGCGCGCTCATTCCGGTTCTGTTGTCGCTCTATCTCGTCGTCCACGATCGCCTTGTCGTTGCGGGCGCGATCGCGACGGCAGTCGTGGCGGTCATCGTTCATCAACTCGCGACGCCGGTCCCCGGCGTCGGCATTTCGGTGCCGCTGTTCGTCCCGCCGCTGGTCGCGGCGTTGACGGCGCTCGCGCTGTCGCGCCGCTACGCCGCGCCGCTCGCCTATGTCGGCGGCTCTCTCGGCGTCCTCATCGGCGCGGACCTCACCAATCTCGATCAATTGCAGACGCTGGGCGCGCCCGTCGCCTCGATCGGCGGCGCGGGAACCTTCGACGGCGTGTTCCTCACCGGCATCGTCGCCGTGCTGCTGTCGGCGCTGGGCGAACGGCGCGCCTCGGCGCGTTAGCGCAAAGCGCTCGCCGCGACCGCGCCGTTGCGCTGTCATTGGCGGCGTTCGCGCGTGCATCGCCCTTTCTCGCCAAACGCCGAAGTGGGGTCAGTCGTCCCATCCGCCCCACCACATTGTGGGCGGCGACTTCTCCAACCAGGCCACGGGATAACGCACCATTCCGGGGGTTAGGCGGGTCCACAGCGCGGCGGCCAACATCAGAAGCAGCACGGCCAGGCCTACGGGCCGCCATAGGGCGCCGAAGTTCGCATGCGCATAGACCATGATCAACGGCGTCGCCCCGGCGGGCGGATGCATAATCTTGGCGAGCAGCATCAAGACCAAGGTCAGAGACGCCGCTAATCCGTAAATCCAAAGCGCGTCGCCAAAGCACTGGTAGCACAGGATGCCGAGGAACGCGCCGCCGAGATGCCCGCCGACCAAGGCTCTCGGTTGCGCGGCGGCCGCGCGCGTCAAGCCGAATAGGAAGATCGTCGATCCGCCGAGAGAGGCGAGAAAGAAAGGGGAGGCGGGCGGAAAGACCGCCCAAAGCACCAAGCCGAGACTCACGCCGGCCCCCGCCGCGCACCACGCGAAGCGGCAACAATCGCGCCAATACCGCCCGAAACGGTTGTCGCGTGCAATGTCGCGTTCCATTATCGCCACGCTGTTTCGGCGCAAGACTGCGGAAGCCCAACATAGCCGATTCTGCGCCCGATACGACGTCGAGCTCCCGCAATCTCGGAACGTTGCGGACCCTTCGCGCGCCGGTCGCCTCGATCGGAGGCGCGGTAACCTTCGACGGCGTGCTCCTCATCGACATCGTCGCCGTGCTGCCGTCGGCGCTGGGCGAACGGCGCCGGCGAGGCTGGCGCCGCCGTCGTCCGTTGCGCGCCCCCGCCCCTCACATCGCCTGCGGTTCGCTCGGCGAGACTTCGCCCGGCGCATCCGGCGCAACGTCGTCCGCGTCCGGTCCGCTCGCGGCGCCGTCGCGCTTGCGCGCCTTGCTCTTGCGCGCGTCGGCCTCGCCCTCCGCGCGCTTGCGTCCGGCGACGATCACGTCGCGTTCGGGCCGCGGCTGCGCCGGCCCCTCGGGATAGACGAAGCCGAGCTTCTTGACGCCGGAGTCGTCGGCGGTGACCAGCACGCGCACCACGCCGCCGTTCTTCAGCCGGCCGAACAGCACCTCGTCGGCGAGCGGCGTCTTGATCTGGCTCTGGATGACGCGCGCCATCGGCCGCGCCCCCATCGTCTCGTCGTAGCCGTTCTTGATCAGCCACTCCCGCGCTTCGTCGGAAAGCTCGATGGTGACGTTGCGATCGGCGAGCTGGGCTTCGAGCTGCAGCACGAACTTGTCGACGACCTGCGCGATCACCGACTCGGGCAGCCTTGCGAACGCCACGACGGCGTCGAGGCGGTTGCGGAACTCGGGCGAGAACATCCGGTTGATCGCCTCGGTGTCGTCGCCTTCGCGCTTCGACTTGTGGAAGCCGAACGCCTCTTTGGCCAGATCCTGCGCGCCGGCGTTGGTGGTCATGATCAGGATCACGTTGCGGAAGTCGATCTGCTTGCCCGCGTGGTCGGTCAGCTTGCCGTGGTCCATCACCTGCAGCAGGATGTTGAAGAGGTCGGGATGGGCCTTCTCGATCTCGTCGAGCAGCAGCACCGAATGCGGGTGCTGGTCGATCGCGTCGGTCAACAGCCCGCCCTGGTCGAAGCCGACATAGCCGGGCGGCGCTCCGATCAGCCGCGACACCGTGTGGCGCTCCATGTATTCCGACATGTCGAAGCGGGTCAGTTCGAGGCCGAGGCTCGAAGCGAGCTGGCGCGCGGCTTCCGTCTTGCCGACCCCAGTGGGCCCAGAAAAAAGATAGCAGCCGATCGGTTTCTCCGGATCGCGCAGCCCAGCGCGCGCCAGCTTGATCGCCGAGGCGAGCGCGCCCAGCGCCTCGTCCTGGCCGTAGACGGCGCGCTTCAGCGTCTCCTCGAGGTGCTGCAGCACTTCCGTGTCGTCCTTGGAGACCGACTTCGGCGGGATGCGCGCCATCGAAGCGACCGTCGCCTCGATCTCTTTGACGCCAATGGTCTTCTTGCGCTTGGCCTCGACGACCAGCATCTGCGAGGCGCCGGTTTCGTCGATGACGTCGATCGCCTTGTCGGGCAGCTTGCGGTCGTGGATGTAGCGCGCCGACAATTCGACCGCCGCCTTGACCGCCTCGCTCGTGTAGCGGACCTTGTGGAACTCCTCGAAATACGGCTTGAGGCCCTTGAGGATCTCGACCGTGTCGGCGACGCTCGGCTCCTTGACGTCGATCTTCTGGAACCGGCGCACCAAGGCGCGATCCTTCTCGAAGTACTGGCGGTATTCCTTGTAGGTGGTCGAACCGATGCAGCGCAGCGAGCCTTGCGCCAGCGCCGGCTTGAGCAGGTTGGAGGCGTCCATGGCGCCCCCCGAGGTGGCGCCGGCGCCGATGACGGTGTGGATTTCGTCGATGAAGAGAATCGCGTCCTTGTGCTGCTCGATCTCCTTCATCACCTGCTTCAGGCGTTCCTCGAAATCGCCGCGATAGCGCGTCCCGGCGAGCAGCGCGCCCATGTCGAGCGCGAACACCGTCGCTCCCGCCAGCACCTCGGGCACCTCGCCGCCGACGATCTGACGCGCCAGCCCCTCGGCGATCGCGGTCTTGCCGACGCCGGGATCGCCGACTAGCAGCGGATTGTTCTTTTGGCGCCGGCACAGGACCTGGATGGTGCGCTGCACCTCGGCCTCGCGGCCGATCAGCGGATCGATCCGGCCATCCTTCGCCTTGTTGTTCAGATTGACGCAATAGGCCTCCAGCGCGCCTTCCTTCTTCTTGCCGTCGGAGGGCTCCTTGGCTTCCCGTGCGTCGCGCGCGTCGGCGTCCTCGTCGGCGCCGCGCGGCGTGCGCGAGGCGTCCGACAGGCCCGGACGCTTGGCGATGCCGTGGCTGATGTAGTTGACCGCGTCGTAACGCGTCATGTCCTGCTCTTGCAGGAAATAGGCGGCGTGAGTCTCCCGCTCGGCGAAGATCGCCACCAGCACGTTGGCTCCGGTCACCTCCTCGCGCCCCGACGACTGCACGTGGATTGCCGCGCGCTGCACCACGCGCTGGAAGCCGGCGGTCGCCTTGGCCTCGTCGGCCGCTTCGACGATGATGTTGTCGAGTTCGCAATCGACGTAGTGGACGACGTTCCTGCGCAGCGCGTCGAGATCGACATTGCAGGCGCGGAGCACCGCGGCGGCGTCGGGATCGTCGATCAGCGCCAAGAGCAGGTGCTCCAGCGTCGCATATTCGTGCCGCCGCTCGTTGGCGAGCGCGAGCGCCCTACGGAGGGTCTTTTCCAGCGCGCGGGAGAATACGGGCATCACGGGCCTTTCACTTCTTTTCCATGATGCATTGCAACGGATGCTGGTTCTTGCGGGCGTGGTCCATCACCTGCGCGACTTTCGTCTCCGCGATCTCGTAGGTGTAGACGCCGCATTCGCCAACGCCGTTGTTGTGGACGTGCAACATGATCTGGGTGGCCTCTTCCGGGTTCTTGTTGAAGAAGGCTTGAAGAATGGCGATCACAAACTCCATCGGCGTGTAATCGTCGTTGAGCAGCAGCACGCGGTACATGCTCGGACGTTTAGTTTGCGCTCGCGTCCGGGTGATGACGGCTGCGCCGGCGCCGGGAATCTCCGGCCCGCGGTGCGGCTCGCGAACGGCCAACACAACGCCGATCGGCGAATCGGACGCCGCGCCGCGCGGACCGAGCAAGAAGCGCGCCAGCCGCGCCATTCCGGCCCGCAAGCGAGAAACCAACCAAGTGGGTTCGCCGTGCACGTGCGACCTCTATCGATTCCGGCGGCTCGACATCGTCGCGCCGAGGGCTCGCCGGGAAATTCCCGTCCCGCCTCATCTAGGCGCCGCGAACGCCAAGCGCCAGAGGCCGACGCGACATTGGCAGGATTGCCAATTTGTCGACGCCGCGCAAGAGGCGCGCGACAAAAAAGGGCCGGCTCGGCGGCCGCCCCCGCGTTCCTCGTCGAACCCTTGCAGCTTTTCGCCGACGCGCTCCGCTCCAGCTCGCGGCGTTCCCCGGCCCCGCTCGCGCCGCGCGGCGGCGAAATCGGTCTCGCCCGACGGCGAGCAGGCCGTTTTCTTCGTCGCCTCTGACTCGGCGGCGCGATGGCGACGCGCGACGACCGACCGTCAAAGTCTCGCCGCGCTGCGCCAAGCCGATCCCGCCAGCGCAGCGCTCGAAGGGCGAGGCCCCGACGGCGCCCGGTTACGAGGCGTTTACGCCCGATTCACCAAACTTCGCGATAGCCCCCGCCAGCGGCGTTAGCGGGGAGTCCCATGATATTTCATTACCTTGTCGGAGAATGCGGGAGAAATCGCGCGCGCCGTTAACGCCCCTGTAACGCTACTCCCATACGCTTTTCGAGCGTGTGTTTTGGGCGCCGTTCCGCCGCAGCGGCGCCGACGCATCGAGTCGATAGGGCGCATTCATGGCGTTGCGTGGTTCGGGTTCGCGAGTGGTTCGTCCTGTTCGAGCGGTTCGTCCTTTTCAAGCCCTGGTCGGCGCCGGCGCCGCGTTCGCGATGTTGGCGCTTTGCGCGGCGCCGGCGGACGCCCATCATTGGCGCCATTATTACGTTCGCCACGTCCACGCCGTCGCGAGATATCACGCGACTGTCGCCGCGCGCCCGGAAGCCGCGCCAGCCGATCCGGCCTTCGCCGCCATCGTCGTCGACGCCAACAGCGGGCGCATCCTCTACGGCGTCAACGAGAACGAGCCGCGCCACCCCGCTTCCATCACCAAGGTGATGACGCTCTATCTGCTGTTCGAGCAGCTCGACAAGGGCGCTTTGACGCTGCAGTCGCCAATCCCCATTTCCGAGCGCGCCGCCGCGCAGGAGCCTTCCAAGCTCGGCCTCGAACCCGGACAGACGATTGCCGTCGAGGACGCGATCAAGGCGATCGTCACCCGTTCGGCCAACGACGTCGCGGTCGCCATCGCCGAAAAAATCGGCGGCGACGAGAACGCGTTTGCGGCGATGATGACCCGTAAGGCGCACGCGTTGGGCATGTCGCGCACCGTCTATCGCAACGCCTCCGGCCTTCCCGACGACCAGCAGGTCACCACCGCGCGCGACCTGACGATCCTCGCTCGCGCCGTCGAAGAGCGCTTTCCCCGCTACTTCAGGTATTTTTCCACGCGTGAATTCGACTATGCCGGCGAGGCGATCGGCAACCACAATCGCCTGCTCGGACGCATCGACGGCGTCGACGGCGTCAAGACCGGCTACACCCGCGCCTCCGGCTTCAACCTCCTGACCTCGCTGCATCGCGACGGCCGCTCGTTGGTCGCGGTGGTCATGGGCGGGCGCACGGCGCCCGCGCGCGACGCCCTGATGGAGCAATTGATCGCCGACCATATCGCCCAAGCCTCCAACAAGGGCCGCACGGCGCCGATGATCGCCCAAGACGCGCCGGCCGGACCGGCCGCTCCGCTGCAGCTCGCCGCCGTCGACGTTCCCTCGCCGCCCGAGCGCCCCTCCGCGGCGCAAATCGAGGAGGGCGACGACGGCGACGCGGACGACGAGGACGGCGCTCCCGTCGTCGCGGCGGCGCCTCCCCCGGCCAAGATCGCTCCACCCGCCGCGGCGCCTCTCGCGCCCGCGCCCGCGCGTCTCGAACGTCTCGCCGAGCCCACGCCGCAACAACTCGGATGGGTCAAGGGCCCCGATCCGGCGCCGGCCAAGCCGCAAGCCGCCGGCAAGGGCGCCGCCCCCGCCGCCGCGCCGGCCGCGCGTCCCAAGGACGAGGTCGCCGTCGCGCGCAGCGACGAACCCCGCGCCGACGATCGCAACGGCTGGGTGATCCAGATCGGCGCTTCCGACGACGAGGCCAAGGTCGCCGATCTGCTCACCCAAGCTCGCGCCAAGTCCGGCGCGATCCTCGCCTCGGCCAAACCGCTCGCCGAGAAGGTCGCCAAGGGCGAGGACGTGTTCTACCGCGCCCGCTTCGCTGGCCTCGATTCGGCGAGCGCCGAGTCGGCCTGCCGGTCGCTGAAAAAGAGCGGCTTCTCATGCTTCGCGGCGCGCGATTAGGCGGGATTCAGCCATGTCGGCTCAGCAAGACATCCTTGGCCTGATTGACGCGCGCGGCCAGAGCGGTCGAACCGCCATGGTCTGGATGAAGCTTCATCATCAGCGAATGATGCGCACGAACGATTTCCTCGCTGTCCGCGCCTTGCGGCAGGCCCAGGATTTCATACGCTTCTTCGCGCGTCATCGCCTCTCCGCGCCCATGAGCCTGCCGCCGCCCCTCGCTCTGACCCTGGTCTGCGTCACGCCAGCCGGCAAACCGGCGGTCGAGATAAGCCTCTAACAGGCGAGCGCCCTCGGGATCGTCGCGGCCGAGGCCGGCGTAGAGATCGAGGCACTCCGGCCGCGCCAGCGTCTCCAGCGCCCGCCCCTGGAAGGGGCCGGCCAGAACCGAGCCGCTCAGCGCGCCGGTGTCGTGGTCAAGCCGCATTTCGATCATCGCCGAACGCGCGGTCGAAATCCGCCCCGCTCGCGAACCCAGGCCGGCCGCGCGAAACGCCGCGGCGAAAGGGCCCGCCTTATTCCGTCCGGCGAGGCCGAGGGCGAGAGCCGCCAGCGCGGAGGCGAGGCCGAAACTGCCGCGCAGCGCCAGCAGCGCGGCGCCCAGGACGCTCAGCACGACGCCGCCCTGGCGCACGAGCTTGGCCGCCGCCGCCGGGCTCAGCCGCGAGAATTGCTTGATCGCGGCGAGGACCAAAAAGAGCGCCGCCAATCCGGCTATGAAAGTCGGCATGACCAAGGTTCTCTAGGACGGGAAACGCATTGGATCGTCTTTCCCAACGCGGCGCCGCGACGATCGTCGGCGCGGCGAGACGGCAACTTACGCTTCTCTCACGTCCCGCGCATCTGTTCCAGCAGCGCGCGCGCGTGGGCATCGCCCTTCGCCTGGGTCTCGAGCGCGGCGCGTCCGCCCGCGGCGTAAGTCGCGGCGGCGCGCAGCAGCGCCTCGAGCCGCGCCGCCGCGCCGGCGTCGAAGGCGCTGTAGGCGCCCCCGGTCAGGCGGGCGATCTCCTGAAACGCGCGCCGCGCCGCCGGATCGTCGCCCTCCTGAAACATGAACGCCTTGACGCCGCAGAGCGCCAGTTCGCCGGCGAGCCGCATCAGCGGATCGACGCTCTCCTCCATCGCGTCGCCGACGAAGACCAGCGCGCCGATCTTGGCGCGGCGCGCTTCGCTCAGCGCATGGGCGAGCGTTTTGCGCAATTGCGTCGCGCCGCCGCGCACCTCGATGCGGCTCATCAGGTCGGCGAGCCCCTGCCCGCCGGAAACGAAGCGTGAGGCGCGGCATTCGCCGAACCCGCGGAAATAGACCAGCTGCACGTCGAGCCCGCCCAGGTTCGCCGCGGCCTGAAACATCCGCACCTGGAGGCGCTGCGCCAGGTCCCAGGTCGGCTGGCGGCTCATCGTCGCATCGAGCGCGAAGATCATGCGGCCGCGCCCCGTCGCCGCCGCCGGCGCCGGCGCGTTTCGCGCCGCCTCGAGAAAGGCCGCGATCTCGGCGCTCGCCTCGCGCCGCGCCGGCGTCGGCGGCTTGCCGCTCTGGGTGGCCATGGCTCGTCTCCCGGCGCGGATTTCGCGCCGAAGATGGTAAGATCGGCGCGAAGCCCGGCCGCCGCAAGGGCGGCGGGGCGATTTCACAGCAAGCCGAGTTCGCCGAGCTCGCGCCGCAATTCCTCGGGCATCGCGCCCGCGCCCGCCGCCTCGAGGTCGGGCGGCGCGTCCTTTTCGGCAAAATAGCGCCAGCCCTGAAACGCCCGCATCGGCCGCGGCCGGACCGGGACGACGGCCGGATCGAGCCACAGCCGACAGCGGCCGACCCCGTCGGAATCGACGAACGGCTCGACGCCCAAGATACGCTGGCGCGCCGCCACCCGCCCCTTGATCACCCAATAGAGCGAGCCGCCGTCGATCAGCTCCGCGGCGCGTTTAGGGACCATGCGCGTCACATGGGCGTGCCGCGGCGCTTCGCCGCGCGCGCGCCGTTCGGCGACGCGCCGCGCGATCCAGTCCTCGAGGTCGGCGATCGATTCGGCGCCGACGCAGAGTTTGACGAGATGCAAGGCCATCGCCGCCTTATGGCAAATCGGCGCGCCAAGGCGAAGAGGCGGCGGCGGGTTTGCCCCTTATTCTTCCGGCTCGGCGCCGAAACGCAGGGGATAGCCCTTCGCGGCGCCGGCTTCGGTCGCGCGCGCGGCCTTGGTCTCGGCGACGTCGCGCGCGAACACCGCGACGACGCAGACGCCGCGCCGATGCGCGGTCAGCATGACGCGCTGCGCCTGCTCCTCGCCGAGGCGAAACTCCGCCTTCAGCACGCCGACGACGAATTCGCGCGGGGTAAAGTCGTCGTTGAACAGGATGACCTTGTGCAGCCGTGGCCGCTCCGTTCGGACAACGGTCGTCACGCGCGGCTTGGCGACGATTTCGCTCATCGCGGGCTTCCCGACCTGGGTTCGCCTGAGACGATATATTCGCATAGACGCGATCCCGCGTCCACGCGCGGCGCGCGATCATCGCCTCGATGGACGATGAGCGCGTTGGCGATCATAGCGTCGGCGCGCACGACGCGACGAGTTCCTTACCGACTGACGCGTTCACGTCAGCCAAGCTTCGCGCGAATCGAGGGCGTCCAGAGGGACAACAGGTAGAAACAGATCGCCAGCAGCAGTAGGTGTTGGAACCCGAGAAGAGTCGAGAAGGATTCGCTCAGGCCGCCGATCACCGATCCCGCGATATTCGATCCGAAGGCTTGATCGGGGTCGGCTTCATCGCGGAATGAGCGAGCGAAGATTACGCCGGCGAAGAACATCGGTCCGAGAGAGAGCGCGCACGGCACGACGTAACGCCAGATGATTCCTCCGCTCAGGAAAGTGTCGAAAGGCGCCAGCAGCGCGGCCGCCAGGAACACCAGCAGCGCGGCGTAATGGGGTCCCAGTCGGACGGAAGGCGCCCGGAGCACATACAAGTTGGCCGCGAGGATCAACAGCAGCGCGGTGAGGAACACGGCGGAATTGACCAGCCACGTACTGCCGAACAGCAGCGCCATCTGCACGACCGCTTTGGTTTCCAGAAGCATGAAGGCGGCGCCCAGAAAGAACATGCGGTTGTTGATGCGCAGGCGGCCCTTCGGCATGAAGAGGTAGACCATCGCTATCCCGAGCGCGCCCAGCACGATCATCGAGCGCACCGTCAGAGCCGGGATGAACTTGCCGCTGATATAGAGGAACGGCCAGTCGTCGCTGGTCGCCAGCGCCGGCGCGTCGTTGTCGACGATCAGCCGCGTCGGCGCGATCTTCGACCAGCGGTCGCTTTGCCCCGCGGGCGCCAAGTCCGAGAGCGCGGAGAACCCGTCCGCCGCCATATTTTCGGCCGGCGAGACATTCAGCCAGAACGCGCCGTGCTGCCGAAACGCGTCGGCTATGCGCGGATTGCAGCCGGCGATGATGGTCGTGAACCCGGCCGCCTCCGACGATTTCAAGGTCTCCGCGTACGGCAGCGGCAGGACGAGCGGATCGCATCCGAAGACGCGCTTGGCCATGGCGGCGACCCGTTGAACGATCCATCCCTGACGGTAGTAGTTATACATGACGAAAAAACCGTCCGGCTTCAGCACCCGACGGACGTCCTCGAAGGCCTGTTCGGTGAAAAGGTAGCTTTCGAGACGGAGGTTGGCGTAACCGCTGTGCAGGATCAGCGAGTCGACCAGGGCGTACACCACCAAGTCGTATTTGCGGTCGGTGGTGCGCAGAAAATGCCGGCCGTCGTCGAGATGCCGGACCACTCTTTGGTCTTCGTAGGGTCGGTCAGGGTGATCGCGGATGCCGATGTCTTGAATCACCGGATCGATCTCGACCGCATCGATGCGGTTCACGCCGAAGCGCAACGCGTGAGCTATGTCGTTGCCGGAGCCGGCGCCGATGATCAATTCGTCTTGAAACGGCGGGCCGCCGCTTTGCCGTTCCAACAAGTGAATGAGCGAGTACGACGAGCCGCCTGCCTGGAAGGGCACCATCGCTTGGTGACTGATCATGTTGACCGTGATGAGGCCGGTCGTCTTCTTCAGGTCGACGGCGTAATAGGGCGACCAGCGAACTTCGTGCAGGCCGGACCGATCGGTGGGAATCAAGGCGAAGATCGCCAACGCCGCGAGCGCCAGCAGGCGCGGCCGCGACAGAGCTTTGTCCTGATAGAGGAGATAGCCGATGCCGGCGCAAACGATCGGGAACCACACCGCCGGCGGCGCCTGCGCGAGGGAAAGCGCGGAAAACGCCAGGATGCCGACGAGGCTTCCGCCGATGTTCAGGGAATAACCAAGGACCCGGTTTGGATAAGCGTCGAAGGCGCGGCCCAGCACTTGGCCGAGCCCGACGAACATCAGCGCAATCAGGATGAAAAACAGCGCGGCGATCAATTCGATCGGGACGACGAATTGAGCGACGTCGGGGTTCCGGTCTTCGGTGCCGAAGAAGATCTCCTGCGGCGAGGCCTGATGTCCGACGTCCACCGCGAACCCGCCCCAGTAGGAATAGACGATGAGAAGCGCGTGCGCCGCCGCGAAGGTCGCGAGCGCAATGAGCGGAGTCGCAGCAAGCCAGTTCCAGCGCCGGCGCGCCGCCAAGCAGCCGCAGGACATTCCCAGAAAGCAGGCGATCAGCGCGACGTTCGTGAAGAATTGCAGGAAGACGACGTTTGCGGCGAACCAGCGAATGCACGCCAGTTCGAAAAAAAGAACCAGAAATCCGACGAGAAAAAGATCGAGCCCCAGCCGGCGCTCGTCGACTGAATCCGCCGCACTCTCGCGAGTTTCGCTCATTCCCCGGTCCCCGATTTGTAGTCGCCGTCGACCCCGTTCGCACGCTCCGAATCGGGACACGCGGTCGTCAGCGTACACCGGGGATTCGACGAAGTCGCCCTGCCGCCGGCGGCTGAACCCCGAAGATTCATGGCCGACGGCGACCGTCGCGACGGGGCGAAAGGGCGATGGCGGATCATCGCGTTCGCCGCCGCCGGCGCGTTTCGGCTTGCCCTAATTGGGCTGCTGCTCGTCCTCGCTCTCCGGCGGGCTCGCCAGTTTGTCGGCGAACAGCGCCAGCGTCTTGGCGTAGACGCGCGCCTGGTTCCACTCCAGGAGGACGGTGAAATTCGGCTGGTCTTCGTCCCACCCCTCGCCCCGTCGCCAGCCGTGGCCGCGCAGGAAATTGGCGGTCGAAGCGAGCGCGTCGGCGGGCTGGCCGATCAGATCGGCTGGGCCGCCGCCGTTGAAGGCCACGGCGTATTTCAGATAGGAGGAGGGCATGAACTGGGTCTGGCCGATTTCGCCCGCCCAGGCGCCGCGCATTTGCGCGGGGTCGAGATCGCCGCGCTGCACGATCTTGAGGGCGGCCAACAGCTCGCCACGAAAATGCTCGGCGCGGCGGCAGTCGTAGGCCAGCGTCGCCAGCGCGTTCAAGGTCTGGAAGTCGCCGGTCCCTGCGCCGAAATCGGTCTCCAGCCCCCAGATCGCCACCAGCACCGGCCCGGGCGCGCCGTAGCGTTGCTCGATGGCGCGAAACAGGTCGGCGTCGCGCTTGAGCAGGCTCCTGCCCTTCTTGAGACGATAGGCGCTGATCATGCGGCCGGAGAATTGCTCGAAGCTCTGGCGAAAGACCCCCTGGCCGCGATCGTGCGAGACGATCGATTCGTCGTAGGCGACGTCCGCCAGCGCCGATTCGATGACCGAAGAGGAGATTCCCTGGCTCGCCGCTTCCCGCTTGAAGCCGGCGAGCCAGTCGTCGAACCCGTCGCCGCTTTTTCCGCACGGCGCGACGCGCGCCGGCGCCGCGTCCGGCGTCGACGCAGCCTCTGGCGTCGACGCAGCGTCCGGCGCCCGACCGCGCATCGGCGGAGAGCCTAGCGCCTCCGTCCCCGCACCGGCGAGCAGCGCGACGATCAAAGCCGTTGGAAGACCGCGCCCAAACCTCATCGTCTGCGCCCTCCTCGACGTCTCGCCTCGGCGGAGCCGGCAAAATCGGCTTCGCCGAAGACGGCATCGTCGCCAAAATTCAAGCGTCATCGTGGCCTTGTTATGACTGGCGAAGACGCCGATCGGCCCGCCCAAAAAGCGGGCGAAGCCGTGCGAGGCTCACGAAGAGGAAGTCGGCGGCGACGCGATCGGCCTGGTGTCGTGTATCTTGGCGTAGTCGATATGGCGCATGCCGTCCTCGTCGAGACTGTGGATGTCGACGAACTCGTGGCCCGGCCGCACGTCCTGCGCGGCGAAGGTGTGGCGCGCGTGGACGGTCTGCGCCGAGGTTTCGTCGAAGCCGCGGATGCTGACCACGAAATTGGTCTCGCTGGCGACGAGCTCGCTTTCGCTCACGCCGTGGAGCGGGCTGTCGGCGTCGATCGGATGAAACAGCGTCCAGCTCAGCGCGAGAACCGGGTTTTCGCTCTTGAGCAGCCGCAACGGCTGAAAGCCGACGAACCGACGCCCCTCCGCGCTGGTGTCCCCTCGCAGCATCCACAGCTTGGCGGTCGCCTCGCTGATGTAGGCGTTGCGCGCATTGGCGAGGCGGAAGATCAGCGTCGGCGTGCCGTCATGGTTGGCGACGACCGGGTTTCTCGCGAAGATGAGCCGCGCGCGCGGCCGCGAGAAGCGCGCGAACACCAGTCCGGTCATCATCGCCAGCGTCACCAGGCCGATGAAATTTTCGCCCGTCGCGACGACGTGGCCGTAGAGCGTCTGCGGATGCATGTCGCCGTAGCCGACGGTCGAGGTCGTCTCGACGCTGAAAAAGAAGAGATCGGAGAGGCTGCCGGGCCGCGCGTTGGCGACCGGCGCGTCGCCGGCCGCGTAGACGAAGGCGAAGAAGAGATTGACCGCGACGAACGCCGCGGCGAGCGCGCCGAAGAACGTCGGCCAGCTCACCGTCATCGCGTTATGGTAGAAATCGGTCCACAGGCCTTGCTCGAGGCCCTCCGCGATGATTTTCCGCCCGCCCAGCGAGCGCAGGCGCGACCGCGGCGCCTTGCGGCGCGGGGCGAAAAACGTCCGCATCTGCGCCGCTAGACGGCGTCGTATCTTTCGATGCGCCATGGCTCGGCCTCCGCATCGGCGACCCAGGCTTTCCAGGCCGGCAGCGCCATTATCGCGTCCATGTAGGCGCGGGTCGCGCGCGAGACGGGAACGTCATAGATGTGAAAGCGATTGACCACCGGCGCGAACATCGCGTCGGCGGCGCTGAAGCGGTCGAACAAGAAGGGGCCGGCCTTGCCGAAATTTGCGCGCGCGTGCGCCCAGGCGGCCTCGATCCGCGCGGCCTCGGCTTCGGCGGCCTCGGTCAACGCGATTCTGCGCACCGGCCGCCGGAACTGGGTCGGACAATCCCGGCGCAGCGTCGGGAAGCCGGCGTGCATTTCGCTGGCGAGCGAACGCGCATGCGCCCGCGCCGCTTTGCCTCGCGGCCAGATCGCCTTCTCGGGATGGATTTCGGCGACGTATTCGACGATCGCCAGCGATTCCCACACCGTGATCGCGCCGTCGAGCAACGCCGGAACTTTGCCGGACGGCGAATGCTCATGGATCAGCGCCCGAGTCTCCGGCCGGTCGAGCGGGATGACCGCTTCCTCGAACGGGATCTTGAAATGGGCGAGCAGAATCCACGCCCTCAGCGACCACGACGAATAGGCCTTGTTGGCGATGACGAGCTTCAGCGGCGCCGACATGGCTCCCCTCCTCTGACGTTTGGTCGATCAATCGGCGAGCCCCGGGACGGAGTCAAGACGGGAGCGAGTTCGTAGGCTTCCGCCCGCTCGACCATGCGCCTTGACCGCGCCGCCCGGCCGCCCCATGAGGCGGAAATGAGCGCTCAGCCGGAAAGCTCCGATTCGCCCCCGACCCTGGAAAGCGTGATCCTCGCGCTTTGCGCCGAGACGCGCGCGGGCCGCACGATCTCTCCCACCGACGTCGCCGAAGCCTACGCCGCCGCGCGCGGCGAGGGAAAATTGGGCTGGCGCGCCCATTTGCAGGGGGTGCGCAGCGCGGCGGTGCGCCTCGCCGACGCCGGCCGTCTCGTCATCTACCGCAAGGGCCAGCCGGTCGATCCGCACGACTTTCGCGGCGTCTATCGCCTCGGCGCGCCCAACGTCGAGTGACGTAAGCGCGTTCACGGGCCGGGGAACCAATCGTCGATCCGCCCGCTGACGCGATAGGCGATGAGGCCGATCCATTCGTGGACCGCCAGATCGAACAGACGCAGGCCGCGCGACGGATCGAGGTTCAGCCGCCAGTCGCGCGCGCCGCCCAGCGTGCGATAGTCGACGGGATCGGCGCGAAGCGAAAATCCCGCCTTGGCGAACAGCCCCATCGCGCGCGGCATGTGATAGGCGGAGGTGACGACGAGCCAGGTCTGACCCGGCTGCGGATGCACCAGCGCCGCGGTGAAGCGCGCGTTTTCATCGGTGTTGCGCGACTTGTCCTCGAGCGCGATGCGTGACGCGTCGACGCCGAGGGCGACGAGCAGCGTGCGCGCTTGCTGCGCCTCGGTCGAATGCGCGCGCCACAGCGCCGCGCTGCCCCCGGTATAGACGAGGCGCGCGTCGGGAAAGCGCCGCGCTAGGATCGCCGCCTCGGTCAGACGCGCGCCGCCTTCGTCGAAAACGGTCTGGCCGCGCGCCGCGCTCGCTTCGTCGTCGATCGCGCCGCCGAGAACCACGATCCCGTAGGGCGCGGGCATGTCCGCGGGAGGCGGAGGAAAGCGGTTCTCCAGCGGCTCGATCAGCAGCGCGCCGACCGGCGCGACGCTCGCCAACAGCAGCGCGCCCACGCAGCCGAGCGCCAGCGCGCGGGGAAATCCGGCGCGGCGCGGAACGAGCCAGGCGCCGAGGAGCGCGCCGATCATCAGCAGGGTGGCGGGCGCCGCGACGAACCACAGCAGTTTCGAGGCGAGGAAAAACATCGATCCCTTTCGCACGGCCCGGCGGCGGCCTCCGCCGACCCTGGCGCCCTCTCGAGACCGCGCCGCCTCGCCCTGGTCAAACCTTGCGACGCCGGTTCGCTGAAACAGGGCCATGACGGGAGAATTGAGGCGGCCTCATGACCTCCGCTGGCGCGACTTTCCGCTTGTCATCCTATTCATTTTATCGTTTTAGATCGATTCTTGTTGGCGACGCCGTCGCGAGGGGTCGCGCAGGACGTCGGCGGATCGCCGACTGCCTCCCGCGCGTTCTGTTGCCCGAGAACCCGGCTTCGCCTAGCGTGTCAGCAAAGAGGTCCCGATGCCTTTCAGCCCCAGCGTCGTCGAAGCGATCGGCCATACGCCGCTGATCAAGCTCAGGGCGGCTTCCGAGGCGACCGGCTGCACGATCCTGGGCAAGGCGGAGTTCATGAACCCCGGCGGATCGGTCAAGGACCGCGCCGCCCTCGCCATCATCCGCGACGCGATCGCGCGCGGCGCGCTCCGCCCCGGCGGCGTCATCGTCGAGGGCACCGCCGGCAACACCGGCATCGGCGTCGCCATGGTCGCCGCGGCGCTCGGGTTTCGCAGCGTCATCGTCATCCCCGACACCCAGGCGCAGGAAAAGAAGGACATGCTGCGCCTGGTCGGCGCCGAACTCGTCGAAGTGCCGGCGGTCCCCTACGCCAACCCCGACAATTACGTCAAATACTCCGGTCGCCTCGCCGACATCCTCGCGAAATCGGAGCCGAACGGGGCGGTGTGGGCGAACCAGTTCGACAACCTCGCCAACCGCCGCGGCCATTACGAGACCACCGGACCGGAGATTTACGCGCAAACGGAGGGGCGCATCGACGGCTTCGTCAGCGCGGTCGGCACCGGCGGCACGCTGGCCGGCGTCGGCATGGCGCTGAGAGAGCGCGACTCGCGCGTCAAAATCGCGCTCGCCGACCCCTACGGCGCGGCGCTCTACGCCTATTACGCCGAGGGCGAGCTCAGAAGCGAAGGCTCTTCGATCACCGAGGGGATCGGCCAGGGACGCATCACCGCCAATCTCGAAGGCGCGCCGGTCGACTTCGCCTACCGGATCGCCGACGAGGAGGCGCTGCGGATCATCTTCGATCTGGTCGAGCGCGAAGGCCTGTTGCTCGGCGGCTCGTCGGGGATCAACATCGCCGGCGCGATCCGGCTCGCGCGGGAACTCGGCCCCGGCCGCACGATTGTCACGCCGCTGTGCGATTCGGGCGCGCGCTACGCTTCGAAACTGTTCAACCCCGCTTTTCTGCGCTCCAA
The DNA here is from genome assembly GCA_050015575.1 of Roseiarcus sp. Classification (GTDB taxonomy): domain Bacteria; phylum Pseudomonadota; class Alphaproteobacteria; order Rhizobiales; family Beijerinckiaceae; genus Roseiarcus. The sequence continues at coordinate 29,342 of JBEKBD010000017.1, forward strand.
GGCCCTGCCCGTCCCCCCCTGGCTCGAACGTCGCGCCAGCGCCCCCAAGGCGTTCCTTTGAAAGGACCGAACCGCGCCATCGCGACGACCCCGATCGGCGCGAGCTCGAGGCGCGCTTCGCCGCCGCCGAGCCCCGCGCCGTCGTCCTCGCCGACGGCGGGCTTAGCGAAAGCGCCGCGGTCCTGCTAAGAAGCGCGCTTCGACGGCGGCGCGGGAATTCCATTATGGCTCACGAAAATTTCGTTTCCACGGATTGGCTCGCCGCGCATCTCGGCGAACCGGGGCTCGGGATCATCGACGCTTCCTGGCACCTGCCGCCGACGGGACGCAACGGCGCGGCCGAATTCCGCGTCGAGCACATTCCCGGGGCGGTCTATTTCGACATCGACGCCATCGCCGACGTCTCGAGCGGCCTGCCGCACATGTTGCCCGACGCGCAGAAATTCGCTGAGGCGATGGGCGCGCTCGGCCTCGGCGCCGGCATGCGCTTCGTCGTCTATGATTCCCACGGCCTGTTCGCCGCCGCGCGGGTGTGGTGGACGCTGCGCGCGTTCGGCGCCGCCGACGCGGCGATCCTCGACGGCGGCCTGCCGAAGTGGATTCGCGAGGGCCGCCCGCTCGAAAAGGGCGAGGCGCGTCCGCCGTTCCGGCGCTTTACGCCGCAGCTCGACCACGGCTTCCTCGCCTCGATCGAGGACGTGCGCAAGGCGCTGGCCGACGGCTCGGCGCAGGTCGTCGACGCGCGCCCGGCCGATCGTTTCGAGGGCCGCGCCCCCGAGCCGCGTCCCGGCCTGCGCAGCGGCCACATGCCGGGAAGCCTCAACCTGCCGTTCGTCGACATCGAGGAGAACGGACACTTGAAGACCGGCGCGGCGCTCGTCAGCGCCTTCGCCGCGCACGGCGTCGACCTCAACAAGCCGATCATCACCACCTGCGGCTCCGGCGTCACCGCCGCGATGCTGGCGCTGGCGGTCGAGGAAGCGGGCGGTCGCGTCGCCGGGCTCTACGACGGCTCCTGGGCCGAATGGGGCGCGCGCGCGGATTGCCCGGTGGCGACCGGCAAGGCGTAGAGCCGACGGCGGAGTGGCCTCGTCCCCTACAGCGGGCGCACGACGAAGCGCGATGACGCCGATTGTGCGGGATCGGCGGGAGACCGGGCGTCAAGTTCGTCGTCGAGTCTCGGCACGGTTTCCCATGACGATCCGATAAGCGATCTCAAGGTCTTTCGAAGGGCCCGCCAACGATCTGGCGACCCGCCCAAATTTCGGGTTCGGCGAGGGACGGCCATGGCCGCTTCCGCGACCGCGATCTTACGCGGCGACGGTTCGAGACGCGAAAACTCGACCGAGCGTCATCCGGCCTCCTTCAACCGCGCAAGCCTCGCGCCGCGGCGAGTTCGCTCGGCGTGTCGATGTCGAACGTCACGCCGTCGCTTTCGACTTGCACATCGACGACGCTTCCTGGACCGACCTCGCCGAGGAGCCGGCGCGCGCCCTCCTCGCCCTCGAGGCGCGCCAGCGCGGCAAGCAGCGCGCGCGACAGCAGCACGGGATTGCCGCGCCGGCCCGCGTGCATAGGCGCCGCGGCAAGCGCATCGGAGCGCGCCGCGAAGGCTTCGATCAGACGATCGAGCGTCGCCCCCTCGACTCTCGGCATGTCGCCGAGCACGATGAGCGCGCCCGCGACGTCGGCGGGCAGAGCCGCGACGCCGGCCTTGAGCGAAGACGCCATGCCGCTGGCGAAATCGGGGTTGTCGACGAAGGCGAGCGGCAATCCCGCGAGCGCCGCCTCCACCTCCCTCCGCGCGTACCCGGTGACGACGACGACCGGGCGCGCCCGCGAAGCGAGCGCCGCCTCCGCGGCATGGCGAACCAGCGGCTTGCCGTCGAGCAACGCTGCGAGCTTGGAGATTTCCTGGCCGCCTTCGGCGCGAAATCGCGCGGACCGTCCCGCGGCGAGGATGACCGCGGCTATCTCAGACATCGCCGAGACGCGGTTGCGGCCGCGACGCGATCTCCGTCAGGAGCCCGCCGACGCCCATCGCCTCGATGTCGGCGCCGGCGATCGGCACGCCCGCGAGAATGCGCTGCAGCACCCAGTCGAAGCCGTTCTCGTCGGGCGAACGCGCGCAACCCGGAGCGCCGACGATCGGCAGGCCGTCGCGCGCGGCGAGCAGCAGCAGGTTGCCCGGATCGACCGGCATGCCGAAGCGTTCGATCCGACCGCCGATGGCCTCGATCGCCGCGGGAACGATGTCGCGCCGATCGGCGACCGCCGAAGCGCCGAAGATCACCAACGCGTCGCCCTTGGCGGCGAGCCGTTCGAGCGCGCCGGCGAGCGCGCTCGCCTCGTGGGCGACGCGCTCCTCGGCGACGATCGAAGCGCCGGCGGGAGCGAGACGCGCCTCCAGCGCGCGCAGCGTCTTGGCGACGACGCTCGCCTCGAGGCCAGGCAGCGTCGTCGAAGCGACGGCGAAGCGCAACGGGCGAAACGGCGCGATCGACACTGCCCCGCCCGCCGGCAAGGCCGCGCACGCTCTCTCCAGCGCCGCGCCGGGCGCGGCGAAAGGAATGATCTTGACCGTCGCCGCCATGTCGCCGGCCGCGATGGCGCGCAACGGCGCCAGCGTCGCCACAGTGATCGCCTCGTCGACGCCGTTGACTCGGTTGATCGCCTTGGCGTCGACGACGACGACGCCCGCGGCTTGCGCGAACAGATTGACGCGGCCGGCGAACGGCGGCTCACGACGCAGATGGGCGCCGGCAAGCCGCTCGGCGACGCGCCTCGCCGCCTCGTCCTCGCCGACGTCGCCGGGGTCGAGCCGCGCGACGACGATTTTTCCGACTCCCGCCTCTCTCAGCGCGCGCTGGCGCGCCGCGGTGACGATCTGCCCCTTCTTGAGCGTCATCGACTCGAGGCGCAGCCCATGCGCGAGGATCGCGTTTTCCGCCTCGTCGACGGCAACCATGCCGAATTTCACGACGCCGCTCCCTCGCCGCGTTCCGCGCGCGGCGGCTTCTTGCCCAGCGCGGCGATGATCTCAGCCACGATCGAAACGGCGATTTCGCCGGGGCTCGTCGCGCCGATGTCGAGGCCGATCGGCGCGTGGATGCGCGCCAGCGCCTCTTCGCCGAAGCCTTCGGCGCGCATTCGCTCGATCCGCTTGGCGTGAGTTTTGCGCGAGCCGAGCGCGCCGATGTAGAAGCAGTCGGATTGCAGCGCGCCAACGAGAGCGCGATCGTCGATCTTGGGGTCGTGCGTCAACAGGCAGATCGCCGTAAAGCGGTCGAGAGGCGAGGCGGCGAACGCCTCGTCCGGCCATTGCGCGATGACCGGCGTGTCGGGAAAGCGCTCGGGCGTCGCGAACGCGGCGCGCGGATCGATGATTGTCGGGTCCAGCCCGGCAATCCTGGCGATCGGCGCCAGCGCTTGCGCAATGTGCACGGCGCCGATGATCGTCAGCCGCACCGGGGGAACGACGATGGTGAGAAACCAGCGCTCGCCGGCGCGCTCGACGAGGCCGCTCTTGCCCGCTCGCAGCGCCGCGTCGAGCGCTTCGGCGAGCGGATCGGCCGCGGCCGCCTCCGCTGCGACGAAGCGCTGATCGCCGTCCGAGAGCCGCGTGACCAGGGCGCCGGCGCGGCGCTCGCGCCGCGTCGCATTCATCGCCTCGAGAAGCTCCAGCCGCATCAGTCGACCCGCTCGACATAGACCGTAATGCGGCCGCCGCAGGAGAGGCCGACCCGCCATGCCGTTTCGTCGGCGACGCCGAATTCCAGCGTCTTGGCGGCGCCGTCGGCGATGACGTCGAGCGCCTCGCTCACCACCGCGCCTTCGACGCAGCCGCCCGACACCGACCCGAGGAAATGGCCGTCGCCGTCGATCGCCAGATGCGAGCCGACGGGCCGCGGCGCGGAGCCCCAGGTCTCCACCACCGTCGCGATGGCGAC
>JBEKBD010000018.1:0-35825 GCA_050015575.1 Roseiarcus sp.
CTTCCCCCGAGGCCGACCGAAATTCGCCAATCGCGGCGCCGGAGCCGGAATCGAGAGCAAATCCGCCTGCGAGCGCCCCCGCCGCGCGCCGAAGCGCCGGTGCGTCGAAAGCCGGACTCGGTCTTCGCGATGAAACGCCGCCCTGGCCTTGTCGCGCCGGAAGCATGGCCAAACCAATCGTTCATCGCCGAAATGAAGCGATTGAAGGGAATTGAACCCTCGCATTCAGCTTGGAACGCTGCTGCTCCGCCATCGAGCCACACCAGCCTGTCGCGCCGGCGATTGCGGCGGCTCGCTTGATTCCGCGGCGCGCGAACGCCCGGTCGCCGATCCCCGCGCCTTTTCGCGTCGCGCGGGGAGCCTTGGCGCGCCGCCGCTCGGCGTCACTCGAAGTCCGCTAGACTGTGAGGCGTCGGCAGTCGCCCAGTTCGCGGGCGGCGTCGAAAGCGCTTGGCGGCGCCGCGGCCGCCGATTCTGTGGTCTAATGGAAATCGCGGACTGAGGCCGTCCGCTTGCAACCCGCGGCAAGGCAAGAGCATGGGACGCATCGACACGTTGCTGGCGGCGATGACGCTCGAGGAAAAGATCGGGCAACTCACCATGATCGCCTCGTCTCTTGCGGTCACCGGTCCGACCAAGCTCGTCGACATAGCCGAAGGCGCGCGCGCAGGCCGCATCGGCGCCGTGCTGAACCTTTGGGGCGCCGAGGAAACGCGCGCCATGCAACGCCTCGCAGTCGACGAATCCCGTCTCGGCGTTCCCCTGCTGTTCGGCCTCGACGTCGTGCACGGCCACCGGACGATATTCCCGGTTCCGCTGGCGGAAGCCTGCGCGTTCGATCCCGCCCTGTGGGAGAAGACGGCGCGCGCGGCGGCCGAGGAGGCGACGATGGACGGCGTCGCCATGACCTTCGCGCCGATGGTCGATGTGGCGCGCGACCCACGATGGGGCCGCATCGTCGAGGGGTCGGGGGAAGACCCCTGGGTCGCGTCGGCGTTCGCCGCGGCGAAGACGCGCGGCTTTCAGGGCGACGACCTCGCCGCCGCCGACAGCCTTGCCGCCACGACCAAGCACTTGGCGGCCTACGGCGCCGTGACCGCCGGCCGCGAATACGCCTCGGCCGACCTCTCCGAGCGCACGCTGCACGAGGTCTATCTGCCGCCGTTCGCGGCGGCCGTCGCGGCGGGGACGGCGGCGATCATGCCCGCGTTCAACGACATTGCGGGCTCGCCGACAACCGCCAATGCGGCGCTGCTGCAAGGCTGGCTGCGCGGCCGCCTCGGCTTCGACGGCGTGCTGGTGAGCGACTACAACGCGATCGCGGAACTGCTCGATCACGGCGTGGCGGGCGACATCGCCGAGGCCGCCGCGCTCGCCCTCAAGGCCGGGGTCGACATCGATATGATGAGCGGCGCCTATGCGAGCGGCCTGCCCGAAGCGCTGCGACGCGGTCTCGTCGGCATGGCCGAGGTCGACGCTGGGGTGCGGCGCGTGCTGGCGCTGAAAGAGCGCCTCGGCCTCTTCGACGATCCTTATCGACGCGGAGCGGCCGGCGCTGGCGCGATTGGGCAGGGGGCGTCGCGCCGACGCGCCCTGGCGCGCGAGGCCGCACGGCGAGCGATCGTGCTGCTCACGTGCGCGCGCGGCGTGCTGCCGTTTTCCCCGGACATACGGCGGATGGCCGTGATCGGACCGCTCGCCGCGGCGCGCGGCGAAATGTTGGGGCCGTGGGCTCCGGCGGGCCGCGCCGGGGAGGCCGCGTCGATCTTGGACGGCCTTACGGCCGCGCTGCCCAATTGCCGGATCGACTGCGCCGCCGGCGTCGACATCGTCGGAGGCGACACGCGCGGCATTTCCGTTGCGCTCGATCTCTGCCGCGGCGCCGAGGCGATTGTGCTTTGTCTTGGAGAAGCCGCCGCGATGAGCGGCGAGGCGGCGAGTCGCGGCGATCTCGGCCTGCCGGGGCGCCAGCGCGCCCTCGCCGAGGCGGTTCTCGATCTCGGCAAGCCGGTCGTGGCGCTGCTCTCCTCGGGGCGCCCGCTCGCGCTGCCCTGGCTGTTCGAGCGCGTCGACGCCGTTGTCGCGACGTGGTTTCTCGGCGGCGAGGCCGGCCACGCCGTCGCCGACGTTCTCACCGGGAAGTTCAATCCGACGGGAAGGTTGCCGGCGACGTGGCCGCGCCACGTCGGCCAGACGCCGATCTTCTATGGCCAGCGCCCTTCCGGTCGGCCGACCAAGGTCGGCGAGCAGTACAGCAGTTCCTATCTCGATCTGCCCGCCGCGCCGCAATTTCCCTTCGGCCACGGCCTGTCCTACAGTCGATTTGCGCTCCACGACCTGCAATGCGATCCGAGCCGCGTGAAGGCGGGGGAAAGCGTTGAGATATCGGTGACGGTCGATAACGACAGCGGCGTCGACGGCGAGGCGACCCTATTCCTGTTCGTGCGGGACTTGGTCGCCAGCGTCGCCCGCCCCGTTCTGGAGTTGAAGGGCATGCGCAAGATCGTCTTGGCGTCGGGAGAGCGCGGACAAGCGGCGTGGCGGCTGCCCGTTGCGACCCTCGCATTTGTCGGGCCCGCGCTCGAGCCCGTGCTGGAGCCCGGGCGATTCGCGATTTTCGTCGGACAAAGCGCCGATCCGGTCGAACTGCTGACCGGCGTCATCGAACTGGTCGGATGAATCGAAAAAGCCGGAGTCGCTCGCGATCGTTTCCAGACCAATGCGGATTTCAATCCAATCGTCCGCGTCGTCGCTTCGACTCCACTCCTTGCGTCCTTGCGCCATCGCCCAGGACGACGCCACGGCGGCGGGCGCGCAATGGCGCAGGGTCACCGACCAGATGCGCCCCGAAGTGGCCAAGCTTGCCGCGCCCCTGGCGGACGAGGCCGAGCCCGACGCGCTCGCCTACATGGGCTTCCCGGCCGCCCACCGCGCCAAGCTGCATTCGACCAATCCGATCGAACGCCTCAACGGCGAAATCAAGCGCCGCACCGAGGTCGCCGCCATCTTCCCCAATGAGGCGGCGATCGTCGGGCCCGTCGGCTACGGCGCTGGAAACCATCTCCCCGTTGAACGATGCCTTATCGTCGGGCTGCCCGCCGTGGCCGCCTGGCCGGCCCGGCCCATGCCGGCGAACGCGGCGCCCACGCCGCCGCTGCTACACCACTTGATGGGACGCGACCGGACCGAGCGCGGCAAACCTCGCCTGCATGGCTTGCCGCGGCGCGTTATTCCGTCACCGCGTGCGAACTGGTCGGGCCGCCGTCTCGCGCCCTTTGTGGTCGTCAAAGTGGCGGCGCGACGGATTCGCGGCCCAAGCTGTTGCGGAAATGTGGCGAGTCTTAGGATAGAGCGCGACGTAAATAAATCATTTACCAATCTACAGTTCGTTTCGTCACGACTATTGTCGTCCCCACGTGCGAATAAATCAACGATATTGCACTGCACTACGATCGTAACTTCGCTCAATTTGTAATCAAATTACTCACAGATTATTGCCAGGTTCTCGCCACAATGGCTGGATGGATTGTGATCCAGCGGCAACAGACTTTTGACGAATTTTCCTCTATATGGTTTCCATGCCGGCGGGGTGGTTGGAAGTCCCTCCGTTATGGTTCCTGACGAGGAGATTGCGATGAAGAAATTTCTGTTGGCCGCGCTGCTGGCGGGCGTTGCGACGAGCGCCTTGGCCGCCGACTTGCCCAGCCACAAAGCCCCCCCGCCGCCCATGCCTGCCTACGCTCCCCAGGCGTTCAGTTGGACGGGCTTCTACATCGGCGTGAACGGCGGCTATGGGTTCGGCTCCGATGGCAAAGATTTCGGCAATCCAGATGGCGGCCTGGTGGGCGTCACGGCCGGGTACAACTACCAGATCGGCCAGCTCGTGCTCGGCGTCGAGAGCGACTGGGATTGGGCCGATCTGACCGCGAGCGGCGTCAACGGCGTCGCGGCGTACAGTTCGCGGGTCGACGATCTCTTCACCGCCCGCGCTCGCGTCGGCTACGCCATCGACCGCGCGCTGCTCTTCGTGACCGGCGGTTACGCGGGCGCGGAGGACAAAATCAGCCTCGCCGGGTTTGGCTCGGAGACCGATTGGCGCAACGGCGGCGTGATCGGCGGCGGCCTCGAATACGCCTTCACCAACAACATCTCGGCCAAGGCGGAATATCTCTATGAGCCGTTTGCCGACCAGAGCTACGCCAGCGGGACGAAGAGCGGTCTGAACCTCTCGCTCGTCCGCGCGGGCTTGAACTACAAGTTCTGAACGCAACCCCTTCGGCGTTCGACGCGCCCGGCGGGGAGGCCCGCCGGGTTTGTTTTTCTTGGCCTCGCCGCTCACCCGCGAGGGCGCGTCGCGTCGAAAGCGGGAACCCCCGCCGCAAAGGCATCGAGCCAGGCGACGAGGCGGGGATGGGCGGAGCGCCACAGCCCTTCGAATCGCAGATCGAGATAGCCGAGCGCGCAAGCCAAAGCGATCGCGCCGATGTGGCGAGCCGACGCCTCCGGAGGACGGCCTTCCAGCGCCGCGAGCGCCCGCGTGACCTTGTCCGCCTGATAATCGAGCCATTCGGCCGATCGGAACGACGGATCGCGATAGCGCCGTTCGTAAACCTGCAAGATCGCGGCGTCCACGATGCCGTCGGCCAGGGCCTGAAGCGTCAGGGCCTTGATTCGCGCCGCCGGGTCGCTGGGAAAGAGCGCGCTCGCGCCCGCGCCGGCGAGCGAATTGAGATATTCGACAATGACGCGGCTGTCGAAAATCGCTTCGCCGTCCTCGCCCATCAGCGTCGGAATCTTGCCGAGCGGGTTTTGCCGCCGCAGCGAATCCGCGGGATCGCCGGTGTCGGCGGCGGCGACTTCGATCCGCTCGCTCAGCCCGAGCATCGCTGCGGCGATCCTGACTTTGCGGCCGAAAGGCGAAGCGGGCGACGATCGCAAGATGAGCATTCGAACCTCCATGCGCCGCGCATGACGCCGCATTTTTGACGCGATTGCAACCGATGGCGCGCCGGTTATTGTCGAGCACGCGCGTATTGCCGGAGCCGCTTCGGCGCCCATATATGGCGCCGGCTTCCCCCTTTTCCCCGAGCGCGTCCTATAAGCCCGCGTTCGCCGGTCCGACAAAGAGATTCGCATGTCTGTCCCCCACGCGGCCCACGAACGTCTCGTCATCATCGGCTCCGGCCCGGCGGGCTATACCGCGGCGATCTACGCCGCGCGCGCGATGGTCGAACCGTTGCTGCTCAGCGGCTTCGAGCCGGGCGGCCAGCTGATGATCACCACGGACGTCGAAAATTATCCCGGCTTCGCAGCGCCGATCCAGGGCCCCTGGCTGATGGACCAGATGCGCGCGCAGGCCGAGCACGTCGGCGCGCGCATCGAAAACGAATTCGTCACGGCGCTCGACCTTTCCCAGCGCCCATTCCGCATCCAGTGCGACAGCGGCCGAACGCTGGCCGCCGACGCGATCATTCTCGCCACGGGCGCCAAGGCCAAATGGCTGGGCCTGCCGAGCGAGGAGGCGTTCAAAGGCTTTGGCGTCTCGGCCTGCGCGACCTGCGATGGCTTCTTCTTCCGCGGCAAGAAGGTGATCGTGGTCGGCGGCGGCAATTCCGCCGTCGAAGAGGCGCTGTATCTTTCCAACATCGCCGCCGAGGTCACGGTCGTCCATCGCCGCGATTCGTTCCGGGCGGAAAGGATCCTATGCGAGCGGCTCGCCGCGCGGCCCAACGTCGTCGTGAAATGGAACCGCGCGATCGATGAAATCCTCGGCCGGCGGGACCCGCTCGAGGTCACCGGCGTGCGGCTGCGCGATGCCCGAACGGGCGCGAGCGAAGAAGTCGCCGCCCAGGGAATTTTCGTCGCGATCGGCCACGCGCCGGCGAACGAACTGGCGCGCGGCCAGCTTGCGCTAAAGCCGAACGGCTATGTGCTGACGACTCCGGGCTCGACCGCGACCAGCGTCGAAGGCGTTTTCGCCGCCGGCGACGTCGCCGACGATATCTTTCGCCAAGCGGTCACGGCCGCCGGCCTTGGTTGCATGGCGGCGCTCGAGGCCGAACGCTGGCTCGCCCTACAGGCGTCGGCGCGTAGGGCGGCCGAGTAATTAGGCGCGAAACTTGCTATATCTGGTCTCGAACGAGTGAGTTCGCCGTCGCGCATCCCGCGTCGCGGTCCCCACGATGAAGCCCGGCATAGCGATGGCCGGGGCCGGGAGAGGAAGCGATGGACTGGGACAAGCTGCGCATCTTTCAGGCCGCGGCCGACGCCGGCTCCTTCACCCACGCCGGCGAGACGCTGGGACTGAGCCAGTCCGCCGTGAGCCGGCAAGTCGGCGCGCTCGAACAGGATCTGGGCGCGCCGCTCTTTCACCGTCACGCCCGCGGCCTCATTCTGACCGAACAGGGCGAAATGCTGCGCGAAGCGGTGCAGGACGTCGTGCTCAAGCTCGATGCGGTGCGCAGCAGGCTGATCGACACCCGCGAAAAGCCGCACGGCGACCTGCGCGTCACCACCACGCTGACGCTGGGCGCCAACTGGCTGGCGCCGCGCCTGGGCGAATTCGTCGAACTCTACCCGGAAGTCAAACTGCAGCTTCTGCTGTCCGACGATGAGCTGGATTTGAGCATGCGTGAAGCCGACGTCGCGCTCCGTCTACGCGAGCCGATGCAGCCCGACCTGATCCGCCGGCGCTTGTTCACCGTGCATTTCCACGCCTACTCCTCGGTCGATTATCTCAAGAAAAGGGGCCAGCCGCGATCCATCGCGGATCTCGACCATCATCGCCTGGTCGCGTTCGGCGCGCCGACCGCGACGCATTTTCTCTATGATCTCAATTCGCTGTTGACGGCCGGGCGCGACCCCAAGGATCCGCGCGCTCCTCATATCGCGGTCAACAACCTGGCCGCGATCATTCGCGCCGTCGAGCACGGCGTCGGCATTGCGGTGCTGCCGGATTATTGCGTGCCGCCCAATTCCGGCCTCGTCCGTCTGTTGCCCCAGACCGACATGCCGGAGATGGATTGCTTCCTGGTGTACGCCGAGGAAATGAAGAACGTGGCGCGCGTGCAAGCGTTTCGCGATTTCCTCGTCGCCAAGGCGCAGCGTTGGCGCTATTGAGCGCCAAGGCCCCGGCGTGCGCTACATATAGAGAGGCTCCTTTTCCAGGCCCTTGTAGAGCGCCGCGACCTGTTCGCCATAGCCGTTGAAGATGAGCGTCGGCCGCTGCTCCCCGGTGGTCAGCAGGGTCTCGTTGGCCTGGCTCCAGCGAGGGTGGGGCACGTCCGGATTCACATTGGCCCAGAACCCGTATTCGTCTGGGCCCAAAGTCTCCCAGAACGTCGACGGCCGCGTGTCGACGAAGCTGATCCTGACGATCGACTTCGCCGATTTGAAGCCGTATTTCCACGGCGTCGCCAGGCGGATCGGCGCGCCCTGCACCTTGGCGAGCGGCTTGCCGTAGGCGCCTGTGACCATGAATGCGAGGTCGTTGGTCGCCTCGGCGATGGTCAGGCCCTCGACGTAGGGCCAAGGCATGAATGAGCGCTGGCCCGGCGCATCCTTCTTGTCGAGAAAACTCTCGAAGCGCAGGTATTTGGCCGAAGACAGCGGCCGCGCCCTTTCGACCAGTGCGCGCAGCGGGAATCCCGTCCAGGGAATAGCCATCGACCAAGCCTCGACGCAGCGGTGGCGATAGAGACGCTCCTCGAGGCCCATCGTCACGATGAGATCGTCGATGGCGAAGGTTTGCGGCGTTTCGACTAGACCGTCGACCGTCACCGTCCACGGCCGAATTTTCAAAGCGTCCGCGGAAATGTGTTTACTGGTGCTGAATTCATAGAAGTTGTTGTAGTTCAGGTTGATTTTTTCGGGCGTCACGTCGCGATCGAGCGCGTAAGCCTCGTTGCGCTTGGCCGGATAGAGCGCCGCGGAAGGATCCGATTCGTCAGCGCCGGCCGCGCGCGTGAGCCGTGCGTAAGCGGCGATCGCCCCGACGCCCGCGACAAAGGCGCGCCGATCGAGAAAAATCGATTCAGGGGTCATTTCGCTGGCGGGGATTTCCCAGCCGCGGCGACGATGATAGCGCATGCTATAAACCTCGCAAAGCCGATCCAACCCGTCCCCGAGCGCGGACGCCGAGGGGCGAAACGCCCTTGCCGCTCAACCCCTAAATTCGAAGCGAGGTTGGCGATTGTTACGCCGGCGCAATCAAACTTTCTCGACTTGCCCGTATTCGAGATCGACCGGCGTCGCGCGGCCGAAGATCGAAACCGCCACTTTCACGCGCGAACGCTGTTCGTCGACTTCCTCGACGATGCCGTTGAACGAAGCGAAAGGACCGTCGGCGACACGCACGTTCTCGCCGATCTCGAACCGGATCGACGATTTCGGCCGCTCGACCCCATCCGCGACCTGCCCCTTGATGCGCTCGGCTTCGTTGTCGGGTATCGGCATCGGCTTCTTGTCGGCGCCGAGGAAGCCCGTCACCTTCGGGGTGTTCTTGATCAGGTGGTAGACGTCGTCGGTCAAATCACATTTGACCAGGACATAGCCGGGGAAAAACTTCCGCTCCGAATTGATCTTGCGCCCACGGCGCACTTCCACGACCTGCTCGGTGGGCACCATGATCTCGACGAACTTGTCCTCAAGGCCGCGCTGAACGGCCTGTTCGCGAATGGAGTCGGCGACCTTCTTCTCGAAGTTCGAATAGGCGTGGACGATGTACCAGCGCATGCTCATTTTCGCGTCCCAGAAGCATTCCTCAGTCGAGGCGGGCGCACGGGGCGCTTCGCCCAGCCGCGCTTGAACCGCCGCTACCCCGCGCGGCCGATGCCAAGCGCCAAGGCGACCGCGATCCGCAGCAATTCGTCGACGACGAGGAAGAAGAGGCTGGTGAACACCACCATCAGCATCACCATGCCCGTCGTGACCATGGTCTCGCGACGCGACGGCCAAACGACCTTCGACGCCTCGGAACGCACCTGTTGGAGGAATTCGAACGGATTGACAGCCATGACGCGCGGCTCCGTCAGCGCCGAGGCCTCGCTTGCAGGAAGCGGCGCGCTCGGCCAGAAAAATTCGCGGCGCGGGACCTCTCGGCGCCGCGCCAAGCAAGGCTCATATAGGATCGAAGGGCCAATCGCCAAGCAAAATGTGACGATCTCGCGCCCGACCGCCGCGCCGGTCTCGGACCTCCGCAAGAGCGCAAATGGCAGGAGAGGAGGGACTCGAACCCCCAACCCCCGGTTTTGGAGACCGGTGCTCTACCAATTGAGCTACACTCCTAGCGGGTCTTCTTTTGCCGCAACACGGGCGCCGACGCAAGGGCGGCTCATTTCGAGCCGCCCGCGCCGAGCGCCGCAGGCGTTGCGGTCTCGCGCCCACCCTCCACTCCCCGCCCATTCGATAGTCACCCCGTCCGCTGAACGCCGCCGATTTAGGCGCGCCCGTCCCGCTCCCACCGTTCGACTTTGACACGCCGGCCGCCTTCGCGTCCAAATCGCGCCGCGGCCCGCGCCTTGCACGCGGGAGAACCCGTCCCGTCTCGAAAGGCGAAACCCTTTGGCGATTCTCGTCGGCCTGCACCACGTCACCCGATACGGCTACGATCGGCCGGTCGCGCTGGGCCCGCAGTCGATCCGGCTGCGCCCGGCGCCCCACTGCCGCACGCGGGTCGCAAGCTATTCGCTCAAGGTTACGCCGGCGAATCACTTCGTCAATTGGCAGCAGGACCCGCACGGCAACTGGCTCGCCCGCTACGTCTTTCCCGAACCAGTCGAGGAATTCAAGATCGAGGTCGATCTCACCGCCGAACTCGCCGTCATCAATCCTTTCGACTTTTTCGTCGAGCCCTACGCCGAAGAATTTCCCTTCGCCTATGCGGACGAGCTGGCGAACGAGCTCGCCGCCTATCTCGCCCCCGAACCTGACGGACCATTGCTGAAAAAGTATCTCAAAGAGGTCGCGACGCGACGAGACCGGACAATTCCGTTCCTGGTCGCGCTCAACGCGGAACTGCAAAGGATGATCCGTTACGTCATCCGCATGGAGACCGGAGTGCAAGAGCCGGACGAGACGCTCGCCTTGCGCTCGGGCTCGTGCCGCGACTCGGCCTGGCTGCTGGTGCAGATCCTGCGCCGGCTCGGCCTCGCGGCGCGTTTCGTCTCCGGCTATCTCATCCAGCTCCGCGCCGACGTCGATCCGATCGAAGGCCCGCGCGGCACAGACAAGGATTTCACCGACCTGCACGCCTGGGCCGAGGTCTACATCCCCGGCGCCGGTTGGATCGGCATGGACGCGACATCAGGCCTGTTCTGCGGCGAAGGCCATCTGCCGCTGTGCGCGACGCCGCATTTCCGCTCGGCGGCGCCGATCGCCGGCTTCGTCGAGCCGGCGCAGGTCGAATTCGGCTTCGACATGACGGTGACGCGGCTCTCTGAGACGCCGCGCGTGACGGCGCCTTTCACCGACGACGCTTGGCGACGGCTCGATGCGCTCGGCGAGGCGGTCGACCACGACCTCGTCGCCCAGGACGTGCGCCTGACCATGGGCGGCGAGCCGACCTTCGTCTCGATCGACGACTACGACGCTCCGGAATGGAATACGGCGGCGGTCGGCGGCAATAAACAGGCGCGCGCCGAAACGCTGATCCGACGCCTGCAGTCGCGGTTCGCGCCCGGCGGCTTCCTGCATTACGGCCAGGGCAAATGGTACCCCGGCGAGAGCCTGCCGCGCTGGGCCTTCGCGCTCTATTGGCGCAAGGACGGCAAGCCGATCTGGCATGATCCGCTGCTGATCGCCGGTGCCGGCGCGACCGCGGCGGCGACCGACGCTGACGCCGAAGCGCTCGCCGGCGAAGTCGCTGCGCGCCTCGGCATCGAGCCCGACTACGTCATCCCGGCGTATGAGGACGCGCCCTATTGGCTGCTGCGCGAGAGCGCGCTGCCAGTCAATGTCGATCCCTCCGACCCGAAGATCGACGATCCGGAAGAACGCGCGCGCATGGTGCGCACTTTCGATCACGGCCTGGCGCGCCCGACCGGCTTTGTCCTGCCGGTGCAACGCTGGAACGCCGAGGCCAAGCCCGCCTGGCGCAGCGAACGCTGGCCGCTCCGACGCGGCAAGCTCTTTCTCGTGCCCGGCGACTCGCCGGTCGGCCTGCGCCTGCCGATGAAGACGCTGCCCTACGTCAAACCGGCGGACTTTCCGTTCGTTGACGAGCAGGACCCGATGGAGCCGCGCGGCGAATTGCCCGAGCCGATGCAGTTCCGCCAGGCCGCGCCTGAACTGAGCGGCGCGGAGCAGCAAACCCAAAACGAACAGTTCGCCGCCGAAGGCGCGGTGCGCACTGCCCTCACCATCGAGCCGCGCGATGGCGTGCTGTGCGTCTTCATGCCGCCGACGCCGAAGCTCGACGATTATCTCGAATTGCTCGGCACGGTCGAAGCCATTGCGCGCGAGAGAAACGTGCCGATCCGCATCGAAGGCTACACGCCGCCGTTCGACCCGCGCGTCGACTGCATCAAGGTGACGCCCGATCCCGGCGTCATCGAAGTCAACGTCCATCCCGCAGCGTCGTGGCGCCAGGCGGCAGAGACGACGACCGCGCTCTATGAAGACGCGCGCCAGTCGCGGCTCGGGACGGACAAGTTCATGGCCGACGGTCGCCACACCGGCGCCGGCGGCGGCAATCATGTCGTGCTCGGCGGCGCCTTGCCGGCCGAGTCTCCGTTTCTGCGCCGGCCCGATCTGCTGGCGAGCCTGATCCTCTATTGGCAGCGCCATCCGTCGCTGTCCTATCTGTTCTCCGGGCAGTTCATCGGCCCGACCAGCCAGGCGCCGCGCCTCGACGAAGCGCGCGACGACCAGCTCTACGAATTGGAGATCGCGCTTTCGCGCACGCCGGCGCCGGGCCAGGCGGCGCCGTTGTGGCTGGTCGACCGGCTGTTTCGCAATCTCCTCGTCGACGTCACCGGCAACACCCATCGCGCCGAAATTTGCATCGACAAGCTCTATTCGCCGGACAGTGCGACCGGGCGGCTCGGGCTGGTCGAATTCCGCTCGTTCGAAATGCCGCCCGACGCGCGCATGAGCCTCGCCCAGCAACTGCTGCTTCGCGCGCTGATTGCCTGGTTCTGGCGCGAGCCGCAGCAGGGCGCGCCGGTGCGCTGGGGCACGAGCTTGCACGACCGCTTCATGCTGGAGCATTTCGTGTGGGACGATTTTCTCGGCGTCCTCGACGATCTCGAGGGCGCCGGCTACGCCTTCGATCCGCAATGGTACGCGGCGCAGCGCGAATTCCGCTTTCCCACCTACGGTCGCGTCGCCCACGGCGGCGTCGAGCTGGAAATCCGCCAGGCGCTTGAGCCCTGGCACGTGCTCGGCGAGGAGACGACCGCGGGCGGCACAGCGCGCTATGTCGATTCTTCGGTCGAGCGGCTGCAAGCCAAGGCCAGCGGCCTCATCGCCGGGCGCCATGTTCTGACCTGCAACGGCCGCCGTCTGCCGCTGCAACCGACCGGGCGCGCGGGAGAAGCGGTGGCGGGCGTGCGCTTCAAGGCCTGGAAACCCGCCTCTAGCCTCCACCCGACGATCGACGTCCACGCGCCGTTGACCTTCGACATCCTCGATTCGTGGAACGGGCGCTCGCTTGGCGGCTGCGTCTATCACGTCGCCCATCCCGGGGGGCGCAATTACGAGACGTCGCCGGTGAATTCTTACGAGGCGGAAGCGCGGCGACTGGCGCGCTTTCAGGATCATGGGCATACTGCCGGCGCGACGCCCATTCCCCCCGACGAGTCGTCGAGCGAATTTCCGATGACGCTGGATTTGCGGAGGCCCATTGCCCGCTAGCGCCCGGTCCGTTGCGACGCATGACGGCGATGCAGCTGCGCGCGTCGCCGCGTGGACGCGCGGCTACGCGCCGCTTCCCGGCATTCCCGACGAGTTCATCGACGCCGACGGCGCCCCGCGCCCGCATTGGCGGCGGTTGTTGCAAGCGCTGGCGGCGCTCGAGCCCGATGAGATCGCGCAACGTTTCGCTGGGGCGGACCGGCGCATTCGCAATCGCGGCATGTCGTATCGCGTGCGGGGCGAGACGTCCGAACGGGCGTGGCCGCTCAGCCGCATGCCGCTGGCGATTCCCGAAGCCGAATGGCGCGAAATCGCGCACGGCGTCGCGCAGCGCGCCGAACTGCTCGAACGCGTGCTCGCCGACGTCTATGGGGAGGGTCGCCTGATCGCCGAGGGCCTTTTGCCCGCCGCCGCGCTGACCGGATCGACCGACTTCATCGCTGCGATGCGCGGCGTCGCGCCTCCCGGCAAGCGGTGGCTCAGGCTCTACGCCGCTGACATCGGCCGCGGCCCGGACGGCCGCTGGTGGGCGCTCGGCGACCGCGCGCAAGCGCCCTCTGGCTCGGGCTACGCGCTGGAGAACCGCTTGGTGATCTCCCAGGCGTTTTCCAGTCTCTACAGCCAGATGAACGTCGAACGCCTCGCGCCGTTCTTTCGCGAACTCCGCGCCGGGCTCAAGGCGAGCGGCGAGCGCACCGAGCCGCGCATTGGCATTCTCACCCCCGGACCCTTGAGCGCGACCTATTTCGAACAGGCGTATCTCGCGCGCTACCTCGGCTTTCTACTCGTCGAAGGCGACGATCTGGTCGTGCGCGACAGCCGTGTCTTTGTGCGCACAATCGCCGGGCTCAAGCGTTGCGACGTGCTGTGGCGCCATGTCGACGCCGAATGGTGCGATCCGCTCGAACTCAACGCCGCCTCGCGCATTGGCGCGCCCGGGCTCCTCGACGCGATCCGCGCCGGCGGCGTCGCGGTCGAAAACATGCCGGGCGCCGGGCTCGCCGAGTCGCGCGCGCTGCTGGCGTTTCTGCCAGCGCTGGCGCGCCGCCTGATCGGCGAGGACCTCGCGATGCCGAACATCGCGACATGGTGGTGCGGCCAGCCGAGCGAGCGGGCGCGCGTTCTGGCCTCGCTCGACTCCTTTTCGATCGCCGCCGCCTTCCAGGATTCCGCTGCCGGCCTCGACGGGCGCCGCGGCGTCGCGGGATCCGAACTCGGACCCGACGAGCGGGCGGCGCTCAGCGCCGCGATCGAGGCGCGCGGCGTCGACTACGTCGGTCAGGATGTCGTGCGGCTTTCGACGACGCCGCGCTGGGAGGACGGACGACTTGTCCCGCGCCCGTTCGTGCTGCGCGTTTACGCCGCCGCGACGCCGAACGGCTGGCGCGTGATGCCGGGCGGCTTCTGCCGCATTTCCGGCAAGCCCGACGCACGCGCGGTGTCGATGGGGGAGGGCGTCGAATCCGCCGACGTTTGGGTGCTGGCGGATCGCCAGGTCGAAGCGACGAGTCTTCTGCCGACGCCGGAAAAGGTGCGGATCGTGCGCATGCTGGGCAATCTGCCGAGCCGCGCCGCCGACAACCTGTTCTGGTTCGGCCGCTATCTCGAACGCGAGGAGGCGACGCTGCGGCTGGTGCGCTGCCTCTGCGCGCGCGCGGTCGATCCGGAAGCGCCGATGAACGGCTCGCGCCAATCGATCGCGCGACTGAAGAACCTGCTCGTCTCCTGGGGCGCCATCGAGGCCGAGACGGCGCGCGAAAGCTCCGCCGAGGCGGGCGACGCAGCGCTGCGCAGCGGCGAGAATTACGGCTCAGCGCTGTCGATCGCGCGCGCAGCGCGCCACGCCGCCTCGGTCATCCGCGAGCGCTTGACGCAGCAGACCTGGCAACTGATCGGCCGGCTGGAAACGGTCATTCTTGAGACGCCGGAGCGCCCGCTCGCCGAAGCCGAGATTCTCGACTGCATCGACGAGGCGCTGACCGCGATAGCCGCGCTCGCCGGGCTGTTCGACGAGAATTTCAACCGCGGCGCAGGCTGGATTTTTTATGAACTCGGCCGACGCATCGAGCGCGGCATCAACACCTGCCGGCTGGCGCGGCAGTTCGCCGGCCAGGACGCCAGCGAACACGATCTCGACGTGCTGCTCGATCTCATCGATTCGCAGATCACTTATCGCTCGCGCACCCTGATCGGCGTCGCGCTGGCGCCGGTGCGCGACATGGCGCTGCTCGATCCGTTCAATCCGCGCTCGGTGGCGTTTCAGGCCAACGTCATCGACGATCAGATCGGCGCTCTGCCAGTGCTGCGACAGGACGGCGTGCCCGAGGAGCCGCGCCGACTCGCCACGCTGTTGCGAGCCGAGCTCGCGACCGAATACGCCGATCGGATCGAGGAACCGAGCATTCTGGCGATCGAGCGGCGGCTGACGACTTTGGCGGAGGCGATCGCATCGCGCTATTTCCTCCAAGGCGCGGCGCAAGGCCGGGCTGAAAAAATCACGGGCCTGGCGTGATCTACGACGTGAGGCATCTCACGCGCTATCATTATGGCGCGCCGGTCGCCGTCAACGCGTGCGTACTGCGCCTGCTGCCGCGCTCGGAGGACGGGCAGCGCGTCGTCACGGCGCAGATCGACGTGACGCCGCGTCCGCAGACCTTCGTCGAGCGCGCTGATTCCTTCGCCAATCGCGTCGTGCGCATGCGCATCGAGACGCCCCATCGCGAACTGGCGATCGAATCGCGCGCGCGCGTCGTCATCGAACGGCCGGCGCCCCCGCTCGCCGCGCTGACCCCGCCGTGGGAGGATGTCGCCGCGCTCGCCGCCGCGACCGATTCGCTCAGCGCCGATTCGCCCGCCTCGGCGATCTATCCGAGCCGGCTCGTTCCGCTCATCGAGCCGGCGACGTCTTACGCGCGCGAAAGCTTCCCGCCGCGCCGCCCGATTTACGAGGCGGCGAGCGAACTCGGCGCGCGCATCAAGGCCGACTTCGTCTACGACGCGAAGGCGACCGAGGTGACGACTTCGCCCGCTGAGGCTTTCGCGCGCCGGCGTGGAGTCTGCCAGGATTTCAGCCATGTGATGATCGCGGGGCTGCGCGGGCTCGGCCTGCCGGCGCTCTACGTCAGCGGATATATCCGCACCATCCAACCGCCCGGCACGGCGCGCCTCGCCGGCGCCGACGCTTCGCACGCCTGGGTCGCGCTGTGGTGCGGGCCGGGGTTCGGCTGGCTCGGCCTCGATCCGACCAACGCCCTTCCCGCGGGCGACGATCACATCGTCGTCGCGCGCGGCCGCGATTATTCGGACGCGCCGCCGGTCGAGGGCGTGATTCTATCGTCGGGTGGCCATGAGCTCGACGTCGAAGTCGACGTGAGTCCGATTTAGACCGGCGAACGCCGCCGCGCATGCCTTCGACGATCGGCCGGGCCGAGATTCGCGCCGCGCACGCCCTCGTCTGGGGCGCCAACGCCGATCTCGCGGCTTTCGCCGGAGCGTTGGCGGCGGTGGGTGTTGCGATGGGCGAGTCCTCGCACTATGGTCCGCCCGCTTCGCGAACGACGGCCCTGGCCTTCGCGCGCCGGTGGGGCGTAGCCAAGAGGTAAGGCAGCGGATTTTGATTCCGCCATCCCCAGGTTCGAATCCTGGCGCCCCAGCCAACGATGCAATTTTCCGCGCCCGGATCGGCGGCGCGGGTCCGCCTCAAGCCCGCTTTTCGTCCATCATCTGGGCGATGCGCCGCAACGCCAGCGCGTAGCCCTGAACGCCGAGGCCGGCGATCACCCCCGTGGCGACGCCGGAGACGTAGGAATGATGGCGGAACGGCTCGCGCTTGTGGATGTTCGAGATGTGCACCTCGATGATCGGCCCCTCGAACGCGGCGAGCGCGTCGAGAATCGCCACCGACGTGTGGGTGAAGGCGGCGGGATTGATGACGACGCCGTACGCCCGCTCCCGCGCCTCGTGAATCCAGTCGATGATCTCGTATTCGCGATTGCTCTGGCGGAACTCGATTTCCAATTTGAATTCGGCGCCGACGCGCCGGCAGGAGGCCTCGATGTCGGCGAGCGTCTCGCGACCGTAGATCTCCGGCTGACGTTTGCCGAGCAGATCGAGGTTCGGGCCGTTCAAGACGTAGACGATTCGGCTCATCGGTTGGCCTCCGTCTGCCGGACCGTCGCGAAGCCGCCGGCGAAAATTCGGTGCGACGCGGGTCGCGGGGCCGCAGGATATACGACAATGGGCGGGGGAGCGCGAGACCGCCGGCAAGCGGCGCTTTCGCCGGCCTCGCGATCGCCCGCCGACGGCCATCGCCCGCGGGCGCTGCAACGAGCTTTTCCCCGACCCGGCGATGGCCGCGACGCGCAGGACGGGCGGCGAAAGGGCGCCTCCGCGCGCCAAGAGCAATTCCGAGTCCACAGGCGAGCAAATTCATGGAGTTGAGCGTCAAAACCTGTCCCTGCCCCCGTCTCGCCGGCGCGGCCGCCTCGAACCGGACAGAGCGCGACGGCGCGCGAGATCGGGCGCGAGGCGAGGACGCGCGCGCGGCCCTGCGGCCAACATTTAGAATCATTCTAACGCGCGCTGCGTTCGCTGCATCCCTGCGCGGCAGTCCAAGTACCGCCATTCGCGAGGACGCCTCCGCCAATCTCGCGGCCATCGCCGACATGCGGCAGAAATTCCTCAGGCTGGATCAGGCGCTGATCGAGTCCGGCGGCGACAATTTGGCGGCGACCTTTTCGCCCGAGCTTGCCGATTTCACGATCTACGTCATCGACGTCGCCGCCGGCGATAAAATCCCTTCCAAGGGCGGACCCGGCATCACCCGCTCGGATGTGCTGGTGATCGACACAATCGATCCGGCGCCCTATGTCGGCGCGTCGCTGCAGACGATGGAACGGGAAAGCAAGCGCATGCGGGGGCCGCGTCCGTTCGTGTTTGCCAATCTGCGCGCCGGCAACGGCGTTGACGAGATTGCAAGCTTCATTGAAGACAAGGGCGGGCTCGCGGTGACGGTAAGCGCAGCCAGCCGCGTAGTGTGAGATTCATCGGATTACAGCGTGGGCCGAGCGTGTGACGAATAATCGCGTGATCATCGCCGGCGGCGGCATTGGCGGGCTGGCGACAGCGCTGACGCTGCATCAGATCGGCGTGCCCTGCACTGTCTTCGAGTCGGTCCGCGACATGCGACCGCTCGGCGTCGGCATCAATATGCAGCCGAATGCCGTGCGCGAACTCTACGATCTCGGGTTCTCCGAAGCCGATCTCGACCGGGTCGGCCTGCCGGCGCGGGAATGGGCGCTGGTCGGGCTTAACGGCAACGACATTTATTCAGAGCCGCGCGGGCTCCTCGCCGGCTACAACTGGCCGCAATACGCGGTGCATCGCGGCCAGTTCCACGTGCTGCTGCATGAGAAGCTGGTAGAGCGGAGCGGGCCGCAGACGGTCAGGCTCGGGAGCCGCGTCACCGGCTACCGCAAGAATGCCGACGGCGGCGTCACAGCGTTCATCCACCGCGCCGACGGCGCCACGTCGGAGGAAACCGGCGCGCTGCTGATCGGCGCCGACGGCATCCACTCCGCCATCCGGGAACAGATGCATCCCGCGCAGCCGCCGATCCATTGGGGCGGCGCGGTGATGTGGCGCGGCACCACCTGGGCGAAGCCGATCCGCACCGGCTCATCCTTCGTCGGCCTCGGCACGCATCGCCAGCGGATCGTCTTTTATCCGATCTCTCACCCCGATCCGAAGACCGGCCTGTCGATGATCAATTGGATCGCGGAAGTCACCATGGACAGCGCCGAGGGTTGGAAGCAGAGCGGCTGGTTTCGTCAGGTGAGCGTGCGCGAGTTCCTGCACTATTTCGCGAGTTGGATCTGGGATTGGCTTGATGTGCCGGTCCTGATCAAGCAGGCGGACGCCGTGTTCGAGAATCCGATGATTGACCGCGATCCGGCGCCGACGTGGCGGGACGGTCCGGTGTTGTTGCTTGGCGACGCCGCGCACGCCATGTATCCAACCGGCTCCAACGGCGGCAGCCAGGCCATCATCGACGCCCGCGTTCTGGGCGCCGCGATCGTCGAGCACGGCGTCACGCCGGAGGCGCTGGCCGCCTTTGACGAGAAACTGCGCGAGCCGATTTCCAAGCTGATCCTGCGCAATCGCGGCGCCGGGCCGTTCGGGCTGCTCGCCATCGTCGACGAACGCTGCGGCGGCGCGTTCGACAATATTGACGATGTGATCCCGCCGCAGGAGCGCACCGAATTCATGGCCGGCTATCGCGCCGCCGCGGGCTTCGCTATCGAGACGCTCAACAAGGCGCCGCCGACGATCCCGCAAGGCGCGCGCGCTCGCGCCGTGCAGCCGGCCTGACAACCGCCTTGTGTCGCGACGGCGCCGGCTGTCGACGTTTCAGCTCTCCAGCGACGAGCCCCAGTCGCCGCGCGTTGCGCGGTTGAACTTTTCGCCGTCGCGCCGCAAGTACAGTCGCTCGCCGGTCGAGCCGTGAAGCGCGTTGAATCGGCCAGCTGTTCATTGCCGCCGGATTCCGCGAAGTGCGCAGCCCCAACACACGCGCGAAGCGTGCAGGGCGCGCTCACGCCCTATGTCGACAGGCGCCGGCTGTTCGCGCGGCTGATTTGCAGGCGACATCGTTAAAATCCGCAAAGACTATCGTTTGTGGAAATAAGGGCCGCGCTTGGGGCCGCGATGTCTAGTCATAATAATATTTTCGTATTATCAATATGTTAAGCAATAATAATGGCGGAAGGAGTGAGATTCGAACTCACGGTGGACTTGCGCCCACGGCGGTTTTCAAGACCGCTGCCTTAAACCACTCGGCCATCCTTCCCCAGGCGAACGCGCAGCGTTCGGCCGTCTCCAGGCGAACGCGCAGCGTTCGGCCGTCTCCAGGCGAACGCGCAGCGTTCGGCCGTCTCCAGGCGAACGCGCAGCGTTCGGCCGCCTCCAGGCGAACGCGAAGCGTTCAACCCTCCCTTCCCCCGCGAGCGGGAGAAGAGGTTTCCCTTACCCCATCGCGCGCGACGCGCGCAAACGCTCGGCTCACACCAGCCGGCTCTGCGCCTTGGCGGCGGCGATGAAGCTGGCGAACAGCGGGTGCGGCTCGAAGGGGCGCGACTTCAGTTCGGGGTGGAATTGCACGCCGATGAACCAGGGGTGGTCGGCGAATTCGATCGTTTCGGGCAGCAGCCCGTCGGGAGACATGCCGGCGAACACCATCCCCTTGTCCTCGAGCCGCGCGCGATAGGCGGTGTTCACTTCGTAGCGGTGGCGGTGGCGTTCCGAAATTTCGGTTCTCCCGTAAATCCCGGCGATTCGCGATCCCGGCTTCAGTTCGGCCTTGTAGGCGCCCAGGCGCATCGTGCCGCCGAGGTCGCCCGACGCCTGACGGCGCTCGAGTTCGTCGCCGTGCATCCACTCGGTCATGAGGCCGATGACAGGCTCGTCGGTCGGGCCGAATTCGGTCGAATTGGCGCGGGGGAGGCCGACGAGCGAACGGCAGGCCTCGATCACCGCCATCTGCATGCCGAAGCAGATGCCGAAATAGGGCACCTTGCGCTGGCGCGCGAAGCGCGCCGCGAGGATCTTGCCCTCGGTGCCGCGCGCGCCGAAGCCGCCGGGCACGAGAATGCCGTTGACCCCTTCCAGACGCGGCGCCGGATCGGCGCTTTCGAAAATCTCGCTCTCGATCCAATCGAGGTTGACCCTGACCTGGTTGGCCATGCCGCCGTGGATCAGCGCCTCGCTCAGCGACTTGTAGGCGTCCTTGAGGCCGGTGTACTTGCCCACCACCGCGATCGTCACCTCGCCCTCGGGATTGTGGTAAGCGCGCGTCACCGCCTCCCAACGGCGCATATCGGGCTTGGGGGCGGGTTCGATGCCGAACGCGGCGAGCACCTCGCGGTCGAGCCCGGCGGCGTGATAAGCGGCGGGCGCGTCGTAGATCGAGGCCACGTCGCGCGCCTCGATGACGGCGCTCTCGCGCACGTTGCAGAACAGGGCGAGCTTGCGCCGCTCTTCGCGCGGAATCTCGCGGTCGGCGCGGCAGAGCAAAATGTCCGGCTGAACGCCGATCGAGCGCAGCTCCTTGACCGAATGCTGCGTCGGCTTGGTCTTCAGCTCGCCGGCGGTCGGGATATAGGGCAGCAGCGTCAGGTGGATATAGACGACATGGCCGCGCGGCAGGTCGTTGCCGAGCTGGCGGATCGCCTCGAAGAACGGCAGGCCTTCGATATCGCCGACCGTGCCGCCGATCTCGACCAGCACGAAATCGACGCCCTCGTTGCCCTCCAGAATGAACTGCTTGATGGCGTTGGTGACGTGCGGGATCACCTGGACCGTCGCGCCGAGGAAATCGCCGCGCCGCTCCTGGGCGATCAGTTCCTGGTAGATCCGCCCGGTGGTGATGTTGTCGCGGCGGTTGGCGCTGCGGCCGGTGAAACGCTCGTAATGGCCGAGGTCGAGGTCGGTCTCGGCGCCGTCGTCGGTGACGAACACCTCGCCGTGCTGGGTCGGGCTCATCGTGCCCGGATCGACATTGAGATAGGGGTCGAGCTTGCGCAGCCGCACGGAATAGCCGCGCGCCTGCAGCAGCGCCCCCAACGTCGCCGAAGCCAGACCCTTGCCGAGCGAGGAAACCACGCCGCCGGTTATGAAGACATACCGCGCCATGGGATTCGACGTGTAGCCCATCGGAAGCGATTCGGCGAGGAAAGATTTTTGCGGCGCGGCAAAATCTGTGGGCGGCGTGGGCTATGCGAGACGCGCAGGTCGTGCTACCGACGCCGCAATTTCACGCGGCGGGCGCGTGTCGTTATTCCGCGCGCCGCGGTGTCGAGAGCGAGAGGGAGAAGGCACATGCTGAAGGCGGGAACGTATATTGCGCTGGCGCTGGCCTTGCTCGCAGGTTTTGCTTTTTCCTCGCCCAAAGCGGCGGCGGCCGACGTGTCCGCTAGCACGGTCCAGGTCGGCGGCGTCTCGGCGGCGCTGCTAAAGTCGGGGCGCCCGCACGGCGCGATCATCCTGCTGGCGGGCGGCGACGGCCGTATCGGCGTCGGCGCGGACGGCGCGATCGCTGTCGAAGGCAACCAGTTGGTGCGCACGCGCACGGCCTACGCGGCGCGCGGCTTCGCCGTTCTCGTGCCCGATTGTTGCGTCGATCTCGCCGCTGCGGTTGCGTACATGGGCCAATACGGACCCGTGACGGTGGTCGGCACCAGTCGCGGCACGCAACGCGCGGCGCGCGGCCTCGCCGCCGGCGCCCGTCCCGCGCGCCTCGTGCTGACGTCGGGTTTCCTCAGCGACGCCTCGGGCGATAGCGACAACGTCGTGCGAATCCTCGGCTCGCCCGACGCCTTGCCGCCGACGCTGATCGTCCACCATCGCCACGACGAGTGCAATAAGACCTCGCCCGAGGGGGTGAAGCCCTTCCTCGACTGGGCGGGCGGCAAGGCGCGCGTGGTTTGGCTCGACGGCGGCGCGAGCGAAGGGAACCTGTGCGACGCCTGGGCGCACCACGGGTTCAACGGCATCGACATGCAGGTGGTGTCCGCCGTTGCGTCCTTCGCCGCGCGCTAGGTCGCCGTTCCCCACAAATCATAGGCATCGCTGCGCTCGATCCTCACCGTGACGATGTCGCCCGCGCGCAACGGCCGGCGGGTCGCGATGTGGACGGCGCCGTCGATCTGAGGCGCGTCGCCCTTGGAGCGCCCCTTGGCGCGGGTCGCGCCGCCTTCGTCGACGATCGCCTCGATGCGCCTGCCGACCTTGGCCGCCAGCTTCTTGGCGCTGATCGCCTGTTGGCGCTCCATCAAGCGCCTCCAGCGGCTCTGCTTGATCTCGTCGGGAACCGGCGCAAGGCCGAGATCGTTGGCGCGCGCGCCGGCGACCGGCTCGTAGCGAAACGCGCCGACGCGGTCGAGCTTGGCCTCGCCGAGCCAGTCCAAGAGAAGGCGGAAGTCCTCTTCCGTTTCGCCGGGAAAGCCGACGATGAAGGTCGAACGGATCGTGAGGTCGGGGCAGATCGCGCGCCAGGCGCGGATGCGGTCGAGGGTCTTTTGCTGATCGCCCGGCCGCTTCATCGCCTTCAGCACCGTCGGCGAAGCGTGCTGGAACGGCACGTCGAGATAGGGCAGCAGATTGCCGCCGTTCATCAGCGCGATGACCTCGTCGACGTGCGGATAGGGGTAGACGTAGTGCAGCCGCACCCAGGCGCCGAGCGTCGCCAGTTCACGCGTCAGATCGAGGAAGCGCGCGGCGACCGCCTTTTCGCGCCACGGGCTCGCGGCGTAGCGCAGGTCGCGGCCGTAGGCGCTGGTGTCCTGGGATATGACGAGCAGCTCCTTGACGCCCGCCTTGACCAGGTTTTCCGCTTCGCGCAGCACGTCGCCGGCGGGACGCGAGACGAGCGGCCCGCGCAATTTCGGAATGATGCAGAAGGTGCAGCGGTTGTCGCAGCCCTCGGCGATCTTGAGATAGGCGGTGTGGCGCGGCGTCAATCGGACGCCCTCGCCGGGGATGAGGTCGACGAACGGGTGATTTGGCGCGGGCGCAGCGGCGCGCACCGCCGCCATCACGCTCTCGTAGGCCTGCGGCCCGGCGATCGCCGACACGTTCGGGTAGGCGTCGCGGATCGCGTCGGGCTCGGCGCCCATGCAGCCGGTGACGATCACCTTGCCGTTTTCGGCCATGGCCGCGCCGATCGCGGCAAGCGATTCCTTCTTGGCGCTGTCGAGAAAGCCGCAGGTGTTGACGATCACGGCGTCGGCGCCGGCGTGGCTCTTCGACAATTCGTAGCCCTCGGCGCGCAGCCGGGTGAGAATGCGCTCGCTGTCGACGAGGGCCTTGGGGCAGCCGAGCGAAACGAAGGAAATGCGCGGAGCGGGCTTCGCCGGGGCAGGGGAGTGGTCGGTCATCGCGGAGCCTTGCCACAGGGGGGCTAGGCCGGCAAGGCGAATACGCTCATGTCCCCGCTCGCGAAAATGTGCGACGCTCGGCGGCGATTGGCCAGAAAAAGGCCGGCCTTGGGCGCGAAGCTTGGCGAGAAGGCCGCATCGCGCAACAGGAGAATCCGATGACGTTCGCCAAAATCGCCGCCGCCGCGTTCATGGTGTTCTACGTCGGCGCGGCCCACGCCCGACCGGCGCCGCTTGTCGCCGTCCGCGCCACCATCGAAGGGATCGCCGACGACGGGGCAAGTCTGAGCGTCCGCAGCCGCGCGGGCGAGGCGGCGACGGTCCGCTTGACGCCCGAGACCTCCGTCACGCTGGTCGCCGCCGCCGCGCTCGCGGACATCAAGCCCGGTCTCTATATCGGCGTCGCCGCCTTGCCCGGCGCCGAGGGCGTGCAGAACGCGCTGGAGGTTCATATATTCCCAGAGTCGATGCGCGGCGTCGGCGAGGGCTTTCGCCCCTTCGATATCGCGCCGGGCAGCACGATGACCAACGGCGCGGTCGCGGCGAGGGTCGACAGCGTCGACGGACCGCGACTGACGGTGACGTACAACGGCGGCCAGCAGACCATCGTCATCGGCAAGACGACGCCGATCGTCGCGTTGGCGCCGGGCGCGCGCGACGACCTGAAAGTCGGCGCGGCGATCGTCGCCCGCGCGGTCAAGGCGGCCGACGGCGTCTACGACGCGGCGCGGATTCTGGTGGGCAAGGACGGACTGACGCCGCCGATGTGAGGCGCGGGGCGACGAGCGCTTCGTCTGAGGCCAGGGGAAAGCCTCGGCGCCGGTTGTGTCGCCCCATCGTTCTGATTTCCTGGCGCGCGATCTCGAAGAAATTCGGAAATTCTTGACATCGGAACAAAACACGAACATCATGTCATCGTATGGATGGAAGCCTACCGATGAACTTTCCGTTGGCCGCCATGTATCGGCTCGCCCCGCGCGGCGGAGGGGGACTCGCCTGCGATGCGGCGGGCGTCGCGCTCGGGCCGGCGGAGCTGGCGCGCGTCGGCGCCGACTCAGCGGGACGACGACGCTGCGAGGTCCGGCCGGGGCGGGGACTGGGGCGGATTCTCAGCGCGGCCTACGGCCCTCAGCCCGAAGACGTCATTCTTCGCCTTCATCGCGGTTTGCGGCGCGCCGCTAGGGCGATCGAGGCCGGCGATCTCTGCCTCGCGGGCATTGAGGCGGTTCTGCTCCGCCTGCCGGACCTGTCG
This sequence comes from Roseiarcus sp., assembly GCA_050015575.1. Lineage (GTDB taxonomy): Bacteria > Pseudomonadota > Alphaproteobacteria > Rhizobiales > Beijerinckiaceae > Roseiarcus. The sequence goes on from JBEKBD010000018.1 coordinate 25,036, forward strand.
CCGCAAGCGCTCGACAAGCTCGCCGAAGTCGCCGAGCTGGAGAAAGGCGGAACGTCATGGCAAGACGAGCCGCGCGTCCCGGCCGGACAGCCGGACGGCGGTCAATGGACGACGGATGGAGGAGCGGGCGGCGTGCCCGCCGTTGCTGCCAAACCCGCGGCGCCCATCTCTGCTCACGAGACCGCTCCGGCTCAAAATCCCCGTCTTCCGCTCGACGACGCCGTCTATCGACCCGAGGTCGACGATCCGCACGTCATCCTGGCGGCCGGCGCGGAAGAAGAAGCGGAATCTCGCCGGTCGAATGGACCGCCGGACGATTACACCAGACTCGAAGACGTGTTCCCGGGCCTCCGGGAGGCCCCCGGCTTGGCGATTCCCCTCGCGCCCATCGACGGTTTTCTCGGCGTCAGCGCCGGCGCCAACGGAGCCGATCTGGACGGAGCGTTGGGCCAATACTGGGGTCTTGTCCACCAAATCAAACAGGTCGATCCCACGTTCGCGGACGAGGAACTGTTCCCGCCGGGCGGGATCGACGGCCTCACTCGCCAGGGGCGCACCAATCTGATCAACCATCTGCTCATGGAGCGAGCCGCCGCCTATTATCGCATGCGCGGAGATGTCAGGTTCCTTCAGGTCGAGACGCTGCGGTTTCTACAAAACGCCGTCGACGCCGCCTACCCGGAAGCCGTCGCCGCCGCTGACGCCGGCCGTCTTCAGCCGCGGCTGTCCCGAGAGGAGGCGATCGGCAACCAAGTTGACTTTCGAGTCCGAAAGGCCCTCCGGCAATTGTTCGATGAGTACCGTATTCCCTATGGTCCGCGCGCGAACTTGACGATCAACAATCGCGACTACGAAACCACGGAGAGTGATATTCTCTATCGTGTTCCGGACGCAAGGTTGGGTGACGTCGACTTTGAGTGGACGCTCTCGCAGAAGACGATCAGCTCGCCGCAAATTCGCGGATTTTTCCGCGCCGATTCACGGCCGCGCGCGGTAATCATCATTCGACCGAGCCAACTTGATGGCGCCAGCACTTTCTTGATTCCTCGCCCCGACGACTATTGGCTATAAAGGTCACTAATGAGGCCAAGAATGATGTATGTCCCGAAAAACGTCCAGGAACTGCTGGAGTTCGTGGTTTCTATGTTGTCGTCAGCTCCGAAATTTATGGACAGGACTGGCTATTTCCCATATCAGAATTTGGATTATGTCTTCCGACAGTTGCACGAGGGGCTCAACCTCAACCGACAGACCCTCGGCGAGGAGCGCTACAACGAACTGGTGCGAATGTCGGACCAGATGCGAGCGCTCTTCGAGACCGACCCGGAGGACAAGACGGGAGATACGCTGAAGGGCTGCAAAATCATCCATGAGATGGAGGACATCCTGAGGCAGGCCCGGCGAAAATCCTGACCCGCCAACCAGTGCCGCCTCTCCGCGGATTCTTCCGCGCCGATTCACAGCCGCGCGCGGTGATCGTCATTCGACCGAGCCAGCTTGGAGGAGACAGCACTTATTTGCTGCGGAGACCCACCGACCTGTCGTTGTGAAGGTGACTCATGAAACCCGTAAAGATCCGTGTCCCACAGAATTTAATCGAAATCTTGGAGATCTTAAGCTCCATGCTGGTGTCGGCTCCTAAGTTCTTGGACAAGACTGGCTATTTCCCGTACATCAATCTGGAATACGTCTTCCAGCAATTGAACCAGGGATTAAGCCTCAACCGGCAAACGCTCGGTGAGGAGCGCTACAACGAACTGATGCGGATGTCGGACCAGATGCGGGCGCTCTTCGAGGCCGACCCGGAAGACGAGACGGGAGATACGTTGAAGGGCTGCAAGATTATCCATGAGATGGAGGACATCCTGAGGCAGGCCGGGCGAAAATCCTGACCCGCCAACTGCCTCCGCCTCGCCCGCTTCCGTTCCCTGAAAGACGCCGCCATCGACGATGGTCCCCCGCCTTTCGCCACACCCGGGCGCGCCTGTATAAAGCGGCATGCGCCCCGCCTTGCTCGATCCCTTGTTCGCCCCGGCCGGCTCGCTTCCCGGCGTCGGCCCGAAGAACGCCAAGCTGTTCGACAAGCTGCTCGACCGTCCGCAGGGCGCGCGCGTCGTCGATGTGTTGTTCCATCTGCCCTATGCGACGCTCGACCGGCGCGCGCGGCCGAAAATCCGCGACGCCGAGCGCGACGCCATCGCCACGCTCGAAGTGCGCGTCGTCGAGCATCGCCCGCCGCCGAGCCCGCGCTCCAAGGCGCCCTACAAGGTGCTGGTCGAGGACGACACCGGCGACGTCGAGCTGGTGTTCTTTCTCGCCAACGTCGAATGGATCAAGAAGCGCCTGCCGGTCGGCGAGACGCGCTGGGTGTCGGGCAAGCTCGAAATGTGGGACGGCCGCCTGCAGATGGTCCACCCCGATCGGGTGATGGACGCCGAGGAACTCGCGAAAATGCCCGCGGTCGAGCCGGTCTACGGCCTGACCGAAGGGCTCTATCCGCGCGTGGTCGCCAAGGCCGCGCAAGGCGCGCTGGCGCGCCTGCCGCGCCTGCCCGAGTGGATCGACGACGCCACCCTGCGTCGCCTGAAGGCGCCGAGCTTCGCAAGCGCGCTCGCCGCCATGCACGCCCCGAGCGCGCCCGGCGACATCGATCCCCTCGGCCCCGCCGCGACCCGGCTCGCCTACGACGAATTGCTCGCCAATCAGCTCGCGCTGCTGCTGGTGCGCGCGCGCATGCGCGGCGCCGCCGGGCGCGCCCACGTCAGCGCCGGGCGCCTGGCGGGAAAAATCATCGCCGCGCTGCCGTTCGAACTCACGGGGTCGCAGGCGCAGGCGTTGGCGGAAATTCGCGCCGATCTCGGCGAGCCCAAGCGCATGATCCGTCTGCTGCAGGGCGACGTCGGCTCGGGCAAGACGATCGTCGCGCTGCTGGCGATGGCCGACGTCGTCGAGGCGGGGCGGCAGGCGGCGCTGATGGCGCCGACGGAAATTCTCGCCCGCCAGCATTTCGACCGCATGCGCCCGTTCGCCGAAGCGGCGGGCTTACGCCTCGCGCTGATGACCGGGCGCGACAAGACGGCGGAGCGCCGCGAGCGGCTCGCAGCACTCGCCGCGGGCGAAATCGACGTCGTCGTCGGCACCCACGCGCTGTTCCAGGAAAGCGTGGCGTTCCGCGATCTCGGCTTCGCCGTCGTCGACGAGCAGCATCGCTTCGGCGTGCATCAGCGGCTCGCGCTCGCCGGCAAAGGCGAGGCGGTCGATTTGCTGGTGATGACCGCGACCCCGATTCCGCGCACGCTGGTGCTCGCCTATTTCGGCGACATGGACGTCTCGGCGTTGCTGGAGAAGCCGCATGGCCGGCTGCCGATCGACACCCGCGCGGCGCCGATCGAGCGGCTCGACGAGGTCGTCGCGGCGGTCGGCCGCGCCATCGCCGGCGGCGCCCGCGCCTACTGGATTTGTCCGCTGGTCGAGGAGAGCGAGGCGCTCGACGTCGCGGCGGCGGAAGAGCGGGCCGAAGCGCTGCGAGCTTTCTTCGGCTCGGCGGTCGGGCTGGTGCATGGACGCATGAAGGGCGCCGACAAGGACGCCGCGATGGAGCGCTTTCAGCGCGGCGACACAAGAGTGCTTGTCGCGACGACGGTGATCGAGGTCGGCGTCGACGTGCCCGAGGCCTCGATCATGGTGATCGAGCACGCCGAGCGTTTCGGACTGGCCCAGCTTCACCAACTTCGCGGCCGCGTCGGACGCGGCGCCGCGCGCTCGACCTGCCTGCTGCTCTACAAAGGCCCGCTCGGCGAGTCTTCGCGCGCACGACTTCAAATTCTTCGGGAAACCGAAGACGGTTTTCGCATCGCCGAAGAAGATTTGAGGCTGCGCGGCGAAGGCGACGTGCTCGGAGCGCGGCAGGCGGGAACGCCGGATTTTCGTCTCGCGCGGCTCGAAGTCCACGCCTCGCTGCTGTCGCTGGCGCGCGAAAAAGCTCTGGCTGCGGTGGCGGCGAGCCCAAAACTCAAGGGCGATGAAAACCGTGCGCTGAGACTGCTGCTCTACCTTTTCGAGCGCGACGCAGCGCTGAGACTGTTGGAAGCGGGCTAGGTCGCCTAAATACTGTAGGACACCTCTAGGCGCCAAGGAAAGAACGATGCCGGGCTATCTCGTAGAAGGACAATGGCGCAGCGGACCAGGGCCCGCGACCCACGACGCGAGCGGGCAATTCGTGCGCAAGCCGACGACGTTCCGCTCCTGGATCACGCCGGACGGCGCGCCGGGCCCCAGCGGCGAAGGCGGTTTTCGCGCTGAAGCCGGGCGCTATCACCTGTATATCTCCTACGCCTGCCCGTGGGCGCATCGCACGCTGATTTTTCGCCAGCTCAAGGGCCTCGAAGACATGGTCGGCTTGTCGGTGGTGAACTGGCTGCTCGGCGACGACGGCTGGACGTTTGCGCCGGGACCGCGCGTGATCCCCGACGAGATCAATCACTCACGCGCGCTGTACGAAATTTATGTCAAAGCGAAGCCCGACTACAGCGGCCGCGTCACCGTGCCGGTGCTATGGGACAAAGAGCGGCGCACAATTGTCAACAACGAGAGCGCCGAAATTATCCGCATGTTCAACTCGGCGTTCGACGCCCTCGGCGCTGCCCCCGGCGACTATTATCCGGCAAAACTTCGCGACGAGATCGACGAGCTCAACGCAAAGATCTATGCGACCGTCAACAACGGCGTCTATCGCTGCGGCTTCGCCGCGACGCAGGAGGCCTACGACGAAGTCGTGGCAGGGCTATTTCGCAGTCTTGACGAGCTCGAGGCGCGGCTGGCGACACGGCGGTTCCTGTTCGGCGAGTCTTTGACCGAGGCCGACTGGCGGCTGTTCGTCACCTTGTTGCGCTTCGATCCCGTCTATGTCGGGCTTTTCAAGTGCAACATCCGCCGCATCGAAGACTATCCAAATCTGCGCCGCTATCGCAACGAACTGAGGGCTTGGCCGGGCGTCGAGGAGACCGTCGAACTCATGCACATCAAGCGCCACTATTACGAGAGCCTGCGGTTCATCAACCCGACCGGGATTGTTCCCGCGGGGCCAGCGTAGCCGGCTACAACCTGCCGGTCGTTTCGACAAAACCTTGTTCGCGCCACGACGCCGTATTACGATGCCCAAGCGGCGTTGCTACGGAGGCCGCCGCCATGCCTCGCGCGCGAGCCACCATTACAATCGAAAAAAGCACGCTCGGACGATTGCGCCGGGCTGTGCCGAAGGGCCGCCGCAACCAGTTCTTGCAGGGCCTGATCGAACGCGAGCTTGACGAACAGCGCGAGCGACAATCACGCGCCGACGAAGCGCTGGAAGCTGACAACGACTTCACCAACGTAGGCGAGCACGAGGCGTTTTGGCAGCGCCGCCTATAGCTCGGCGGCCTCGACGGTGCCATCGTTGCCGGGCGCGCGCTCTACCACTCGACCGTTTCGTCAGAGCCGCCGAACTGCGCCGGCCGGAACTTGTAGTGCGGCAGTTCGTCGACAACCGGGCGAACGGCGAACCGACACTGCATGTGGAATTGCGGGAGGAAGTCTCCTTCGGGAAGCAAATAGCCGTTGACGCCGCGCACGCGAAGGGCGAGCACGTCGATGAACAGGCGCGTTCCGCAATCCCGACAGAAGAAGCGAGGGTTTCGTTTCAACGTCCAGGATTTGGGATCGCCGCAAACGATCCGCACCGAATCCGCGGGATAGACTGACTCGGGCGCGTAAGCCGCTCCGTGCGTCGCCTGGCAGTCGTCGCAATGACAGAAGAATTGCACCATCGGTTCGCCCGCCGCTTCGAGTTCAACCGCCCCGCAGCGGCATTGAAGTTTCACCATGATCGCCTCCTTGGCCCGAAGTGTTGTAGCCGGCCGCTCCTGAGCCTGTCGAAGGGGAGGCCGGCATTCACCGCGTTGAAAAGCCGAGGTCGGCGCCCCCGGCTACAGAGCGTCCGGCTACAATCCGCTACAAGACCTTGCTCGCCGCCCTCGCCCGTGGCAATCGGGCGGGATGACTAACCCAGTGTCTCCGCGTACGCCAAGAATCTCTTTCGTCTCGCTCGGCTGCCCCAAGGCGCTCGTCGATTCCGAGCGCATCCTTACGCGCTTACGCGCCGAAGGTTACGAGCTTTCCAAGACCCACGCCGGCGCCGATGCGGTGATCGTCAACACCTGCGGTTTTCTCGACAGCGCCAAACAGGAATCGCTCAATGCGATCGGCGCGGCGCTGGCCGAAAACGGCCGCGTCATCGTCACCGGCTGCATGGGCGCCGAGCCCGAACAAATCCGGGGCGTGTTCCCAAACGTGGCCGCAATCACCGGCCCGCAAGACTATGAGAGCGTCGTCGCCGCGGTGCATGAGGCTGCGCCCGCGCCTCACGACCCGTTCGTCGACCTCATTCCCGAGCAAGGCGTCAAGCTCACGCCGCGCCACTATGCCTATCTCAAGATTTCCGAAGGCTGCAACAACCGCTGCACGTTCTGCATCATTCCCAAGCTGCGCGGCGACCTCGTCAGCCGCCCCGCCTCCGATATTTTACGCGAGGCGGAAAAGCTCACGAGGGCGGGCGTCAAAGAACTCATCGTCATCTCACAGGACACCAGCGCCTACGGCGTCGACATCAAATACGCCGAGAGCATTTTCCGCGATAAGTCGATCCGGGCGCGATTTCTCGATCTTGCAAAAGAGCTCGGCTCGCTCGGCGCATGGGTGAGGCTGCAATACGTCTACCCCTATCCCCACGTCGGTGAGGTTTTTCAGTTGATGAGGGACGGAATCGTCCTGCCCTATATCGACATTCCCTTCCAGCATGCTTCGCCAAAAGTGCTCAAGGACATGCGCCGGCCGGGCCACCAGGAAAGGACGCTCGAGCGTATTCGCGCCTGGCGGGCGATCTGTCCGGATGTGACGATCCGCTCGACCTTCATTGTCGGCTTTCCCGGCGAGAGCGAAGACGATTTTCGTTGCCTTCTCGAGTGGCTCGAAGAGGCAAAACTCGACCGCGTCGGCGCCTTCAAATACGAACCCGTCAGGGGCGCACGCGCGAATGACCTAGGTCTCGAACAAATACCCGATGAGATCAAACAAAGCCGCTGGAAGCGCTTCATGGAGCGCCAGCAGGCAATTAGCGCGCGAAAACTGAAGGGCAAGGTCGGCAAACGCCTCGACGTGCTGATCGATCAGGGCGGGGTCGGGGTCGTCAAGGGCCGCAGCAAGGGCGACGCGCCCGAGATCGACGGCGCCGTCCATGTCGCGACGCGCCGCCCCTTACGCGCCGGCGACATCGTCAACGTCAAGATCGACCGCGCCGACGCCTATGATCTCTGGGGGACGGCGGGATAGCTGAGGCGCGCCGGCCTGCCCGTCATTGCGAGGAGCGCAGCGACGCGGCAATCCAGGGGCCGTAGGGCGCGTCCTTTAGGCGCGTTGGATAGCTGCGATCGTCGTTGCCCCACCACATACTCGCGCGTACGCTGTGCATGGGGGCGCACTGATGGCAGACGGTTACGTGTACGTTCTCGTGTCCGCGAACAGCGAATACGTGAAAATCGGCAAGACCGAGAAGCATCCCTATTTGCGGCTCAAAGAAATCAACTGTTCCGAGAATTATGTTGAATCGGGACCTTGGGACGTTTCCGATTCTCGGCAAGTTCGAGACTGTCAGGCCGTTGAGACCCTATTGCACCATCGTTTTCAAGACCGTCGTGTTCATTTTGACGCCGGAGCAGACGAATTGTTCGCGGTTGCTCCAGTAGAGGCTCGCCGCGCGCTCGATGCAATTGAGCCTGCAATGTTGTCAAGGCGTGACGTCGTGGATCGGCTCACAGGCGATCGGGATTTTTCGCTCTACATTACGAAGCTGTTTGCCTTCTCTGGTTTGCCCGCTTGGTTGAACATTCAGGGCGCTTGGACGTTTGCACTATTTCCATCAACAGGGCGAGGCAGGTTCTTTACCCTCAATATTGGAAACCACGAAGTGGCTTTCAGCACATTGGCTCACACCTTTGATGCGCATCCGGTTCATATGCTCGTCGTTGATCGTCTGATAAACGACTTCCAGCATGTCCGCCAATGGCTCGAGGAGCACGGGGGAGGGATGGAGCCGGCCCGCTATGCGTCGGCCCTCCCACGGGCCACATGTCTGTTTTACGCATGTGAGTTCGCCGAAGCCGAGAAGGTTCTTGCACTCGACGGCGTTAGACGGGCTTTGATTGCCTACTGGACGGAGGCCTTGATCGGTTTGCGCGAGCGCGGCTCCTTGAGCCTCTTCGCCCGCTATCACAATTACAATGCGGTCGCCAAAATCATCGACAGCATCCGGCGGGAAGAACGATTCTTTTCGGAGAGGATGGCGTCGAAACAACACGGGCGAGATAGCTTCGCCGACACTCGCTCGGCAGCGGAATTAGTATAGAATTTCATCGAACCGAGTGCGTTGAATTGCATCAGAGAGTCGTCCTTGCCTTTCGCCCCCACCGTTTACATCATGGCCTGTAAACGCAATGGTACTTTGTACACTGGCGTGACATCCAACCTACCGCAGCGAGTCCACCAACACCGAGAGAGCCTGTTGAAAAGTTTCACGCGTCAATACCGCTGCCATCTGCTTGTGTTTTACGAATTCCACGAACGCATGGACGATGCAATCGCGCGGGAGCGGCAAATGAAAGCGGGTTCGCGAGCAAAGAAAGTGGCTCTGATCGAAGCCGCGAACCCGCAATGGCTTGATTTTTACAACGACTTGGCCTGAACTAAGAACAAGCCTCTGCCAGCCTGCTGCGGCCCCTGGATTGCCGCGTCGCTTCGCTCCTCGCAATGACGGCGGTGCGATGTCCGGCGCCATGGCGGCGGGCTTTGAATGATCCCAGCTTGCGCCAGAACATTTCAACTGCGATGCTCCGGCAATCGTCATGGGAGGGGCAACACCGTGACTGCAACCGCTGGCGCTCAGCCCGAATCCGCCGCCGACATCGCGCGGCGCCTCAAGGCGATCCTGGTCGGATCGCTCGGCAACCTCGTCGAGTGGTACGATTTCTACTCCTACGCCGCTTTCTCCCTTTACTTCGCCAAGGCGTTTTTTCCCGGCGGCGATGCGGTGGCGCAAAACCTTTCGACGGCGGCGATTTTCGGCCTCGGCTTCTTCATGCGCCCGATCGGCGGCTGGGCGTTCGGCCTGCTCGGCGACATCGTCGGCCGCCGCGCTTCGCTGATGACCTCGGTGCTGCTGATGTGCCTGGGCTCGCTGTTGATCGCGGTTTCGCCGACCTACGCGAGCATCGGCGTCGGCGCCCCGGCGCTTTTGCTTTTCGCCCGCCTCTTGCAAGGCCTCAGCCTGGGCGGCGAGTACGGCGCCAGCGCGACCTATCTTTCGGAGATGGCGACCCGCGAGCGGCGCGGCTTTTATTCGAGCTTCCAGTACGTGACCCTGATCGGCGGCCAGCTCACTGCGCTCGTCGTGCTGCTCGTCCTGCAGAATTTCGTGCTGACCGGCGCCGAGCTCAACGCCTTCGGCTGGCGCATCCCGTTTTTCATCGGCGCCCTGCTGGCGCTCTTCGCGCTCATCATGCGCCGCGACCTCGACGAAACCGACGCTTTCGTGGCGGTGCGAGGAAAACGGCGGGAAAGGACCGGGCTCGCCGCGTTAATCGCCCATCCCCGGGAAACGCTGATCGTGATCGGCCTCACCATGGGCGGCACGCTCGCGTTTTACGTCTACACCACCTACATGCAAAAATTCCTGAAACTGTCGGTCGGCCTTAGCGACCGTGAGACCACTTGGGTCAGCGCCGGCTCGCTGATTTTTGCCATGATTTTGCAGCCGATCTACGGCGCGCTCTCCGACAAGATCGGCCGCAAGCCGATGCTGCTCGCCTTCGGCGTACTGGGCGTGCTCGCCACCGTGCCGCTGCTCACCGCCATCCAGCATGCGGCAGGACCGTGGCAGGCGTTCGGGCTGATCGCGATCGCCTGGCTGATCGTCTCTTTCTATACCTCGATCAACGCGGTGGTGAAGGCGGAGCTGTTCCCAGCCGCGGTGCGCGCCACCGGCGTCGGCCTGCCCTACGCCATTGCGGTTTCGCTGTTCGGCGGCTCGGCCGAATACGTCGCGTTGTGGTTCAAGAACGCGGGCAACGAGGGCGGCTTCTATTGGTACGCCACAGCCGTCATCTTCTGCTCGCTCGCCGTCTATTTCCTGATGCGCGACACCCAGCGGACCTCGCAAATCGACGCGGACGGCGAGCGAGGTTCATAAGCGGAGGCGCGGCCGCGCCCAAAGGAAAAACCAAAACGATTTCAGCGCCCTGTCGCACTCCTGAATCCGCCGCCGGCGCGCCTCGGCCCTGCGACGCCACGTGACCGATCGCCACACTGCCTAATCTTTTCGCCTCGCCCAAAATTGGCGCTCGCCGAATCGCAGCCGATCGGCTAGAGGTCAAATCCCATGGCGCGGTATATCTTCATCACCGGCGGCGTGGTCTCCTCGCTGGGCAAAGGACTCGCTTCCGCGGCGCTCGGCGCGCTGCTGCAGGCCCGCGGCTACACCGTACGGCTCAGAAAGCTCGACCCTTATCTCAACGTCGATCCGGGCACGATGAGCCCGACCCAGCACGGCGAGGTTTTTGTCACCGACGACGGCGCCGAGACCGACCTCGACCTCGGCCACTACGAGCGCTTCACCGGCCGCTCGGCGAACCGGCAGGACAACATCACCACCGGGCGCATCTACCAGGAGCTCATCGCCAAGGAGCGGCACGGCGACTTCCTCG
>JBEKBD010000019.1:0-33298 GCA_050015575.1 Roseiarcus sp.
GATCCGTCCGGCTTCATCACGCCGACGCCGAACAAGTCGCCCTTTTGCCGGGTGAAGGCGATGAGGTCGCCGCGCGGCGACCATGCCGGAGTCGAATAGCGCCCATCGCCGAACGAGACGCGATTGGCCGGGCCGCCGTTGGCGCTCATCACGTAGATCTGCTGCGTGCCGCCGCGGTCGGATTCGAACGCGATCTGCGAGCCATCCGGCGAGAAGCTGGGCGAAGTGTCGATCGCGCCGCCATCGGTGAGCTTCGTTGTCGCGCGCGAGCGCAAGTCCATCATGTAAAGATGGGACGAGGAGCCCTCCGACAACGACATGACGATCCGCTGGCCGTCGGGCGAGAAGCTCGGCGAAAAGGTCATGCCGGACAAATTGCCGACCGCCGTGCGCTGGCCGGTCTCCAAATCGAGCAGCGTCACCTTCGGGTCGCCCTCGCTGAACGAAATGAACGCGACTTGTTGCGCCGAGGGTGAAAATCGCGGCGCCACCGCGAGCTTGTCGCCGTTGGTCAGATAGGTGACGTTCGCGCCGTCCATGTCCATCACCGCCAGACGCTTGCGCCGCTTCTCCTTGGGGCCGCTCTCGTCGACGAACACCACCCGCGAGTCGAAGAACCCCTTCTCGCCGGTGATGCGCGAAAAGACCGCGTCGGCGATGAGATGGCCGACCCGGCGCGCGTTGGCGGCGTCGGTGGTGTATTGCTGGCCGGCGATCTGCGCGCCGGTCGCGGTCTCCCAGAGACGGAACTGCGCGGTGATGCGCCCGCCGTCGGCGCCCGTCACGCGCCCGGTCAGCACGAACTGCGCATTGACCGTCTTCCAGGCGTCGACGTTCGGCCGCGCGTCGGGATTGGTCACGTTCTCGGGAAAACTCTGGGGATTGAGCGGCAGCTGACGATCACCGCGCCGACCTTGACCGCTCCGTCGTCGCCGGCGAGCGGCGTGACGGCGATCGTCACCGGCGTGAAATTGGCGCCGGCGTGAACGAAGACGTCGCCGGCGGCGCGCGCGGAAGAGCCGGCGAGGCCCAACGCCAACAGCGCGGCCACGAGGGGGGAGAACAACTTTGCGGTCATCATGACGGTTCGGTCTCGCTGGTTTCGGTTTGGCGTCCGCGCGCCTCGGTTAGCCGAGGGCGCTTTCCGGGTCGAAATGGACGGTCTTCGTTCTCCACTGCTCGTAATAGGGAGCGTATTCGGGCGGCACGCGCAACGGATTGCATTTGAGCACTGCGCGCACCGCGCTCTCCGCATGCGCCCGCCAGGCGGGATCGGAAGGCGGATTGAGCAGCGCCGGCGCGGACGCCAGCGTGCCGTCGGCGTTGAAATCGACGCGCACTTCCGCCACGTAGCGCTCGCCCTCCGGCATCGTCGGCGGCGGCGTCCAGCAACTGAAATAGGCGTCTTTGAGCCACGCGTCGAGCGCGGCGGCAAGCGAGGGCGACATGCGCGCCGCGTGCTGGTCGGGCAGCCCCTGCGGCGTCGCCGCGCCCGGCGGGGTCGGATCGGCCGAGGGCTTGCTTTGGTCGATCAGCTTGGCGATCGCATTGGGATCGTAGACCTTCGGCGGCTTGGCCGGCTCGTCGGGCTTGGCCTTCTCCAGGAACTTGGCGACCGCGTCGGGCTTGAACTTCTCCGGCGGCGGCTCCTTGGGCTTGACCGGGGGCGTCGGCGCCTCCTCCGCAACGGCTTTGGGCGGCGGCGCGGGCTTGGGCGGCGGAACGGGCGTCGGTTCGTCGGCCTTGTTGAGGTCGGGCGGCGGCGGCGGGACAGCCGGCGGTTCGACCGCGGCCTGCGGCGTCGTCGGCGCGGCGGGAGCCTCCTTCGCCGGCTTGGCGTTGCGCTCGCCTTTCATGATTTCGTTGAATTGCGACGGCGTGACCGCATCGACGGGAATGGATTCGGGAGCGTCCTCGAATTTGGGCGCCCACGCGAAACCTAAGACGATAAAGGCGAGCAGCGCGGCGTGAAGCGCGCCCGAAACGTAGAGCCCTGCTTTCGACGGCTGGTCGCTCACCCCAGGCCTCGCCTCACCGCTTTTCGGGTTCCGTGACCAGCGCCACCTTCTTGTAGCCGGCCGCGGTCACCGCCCCCATGATCTCGGCGACGCGCCCGTAGGGCACGACCTTCGAAGCGCGCAGATAGATGCGGTGATCGGCGCCGTCGGTAGCGAGCGCCTGCAATTTGTCGACGAGTTCGGCCTCGGCGATCGGTTGATCCATCAGGAACAATTGCCCCTGGTCGTCGAGCGCGATGGAGATCGGCTTCTGCTCGACGTTGAGCGCGCCGGCTTTGGCCTGCGGCAGGTCGACGGCGACGCCGCTGGTCAGCAACGGCGCCGCGACCATGAAGATGATGAGCAACACCAGCATGACGTCGATGAACGGCGTCATGTTGATGTCGGCCATCGCGCCGTAGCGCGGCACGCCGCGCCGCCCCCGTCCGCTCTTGCGCCCCGCGGCGCCCACCGTCATGCCCATCGGCGCGTTCCTTAACCGTTCCGCCCGGCCTCAGGCCGCCTTGTCGCCCGAGACGTGCTGATCGATCTGCCGCGACAAAATGGACGAGAATTCGTCGGCGAAGCTTTCCATACGCGCCTGCGCCCGGGCGACGTCGCCTTGCAACTTGTTGTAGGCGATCAGCGCGGGGACGGCGGCGAACAGTCCGATCGCCGTCGCCAGCAGCGCCTCGGCGATCCCGGGCGCGACGACCGCGAGCGAAGTGTTCCTCGAGGCGGCGATCGAGCGGAACGAGGTCATGATGCCCCAGACCGTGCCGAACAGGCCGACGAAGGGCGCCGCCGAGGCGACGGTGGCCAGAAACAACAGGTTGGATTCGAGCCGCTCGATCTCATGCGCGATGGAGACGTCGAGCACCTTGTCGAGGCGCGCGTGCAGGCCGCGAAAGGACGCGGTCGGGGTCTGGAACGAGCGCTTCCATTCGCGCATCGCCGAGACGAACAGGCTGGCGGCGCCCGCAACGGGCCGCTGCGCCAGCGATCCGTAGAGCTCCTCGAGCGATTGGCCCGACCAGAAGATCTGCTCGAAACTGTCCATCGCGCGCCTGAACTTGGCGAACAGCAAAGTCTTGTTGACGATGATCGTCCAACTCCAGAACGAGGCGGCCAGCAACCCGATCATGACGATCTTGACGACGACATGCGCCGACCAGAACATCGCGAGCAGCGTGGTCTCGGGATTGGCGGCGACCGTTGCCGCGGCGTCTGTGTTCATGATCGGGGCAACCTCTTGGGGGAGCGGAAAGGACCGGCTTGATGTTCGGCGGGACGGCCGTCGGCGCGTTTCGGGCGGGTCTGCGCCGCAAATGGGCCAAAACTTGGGCTCGCCCGGAGCCGGATTTTATCGGTTCCGTTAAGCCCGCGATAGGGTTAATGCTCCCTCAGCGCGAGGCTCGAGCGAGTCGCGAGAAAATCGGCCGCGGCGCGCCCCGGCCGAGGCAGGAACGATTCGAGGCATGTTGCTTTTCGCCGCTTTGGCCTTCAGCATGGTCGCAGCGCTGCGCCGAGTCGACTGGGATTCGCCCTTGAAATTCGCTCGGCCGGGCTAAACCCGAACGTCGAAGGCTGACATGAAACGACCGCCCCCCACATTCGTCGTCGAGGTTCGGCGGCAGCGCCAATCGACGCGTGCGGGCGCCAAGACCTGGTCGGCGGCCGCGCCGCTCGCCTACCCGACGTCGAAACCGGAGCGCCCTGCCGGCGAAGCGGCGTTGTTCGAGGCCGAAGCCAAGGCGCCGCCCGCTCCCGAGACGTCTCCGCCGCGCCGCCAGGGCCGGATACTTCCCAGTCTCGCGGACCTCGAACCGGTCGCGCCGCCATCCGAAGAGGCCGCGGCCTCGCCTCGACGCAGGCGGGAACGTTCGGCCCCGACGCCGAAGCCCGGGCGCAAGGCCAAGATCGCCTCGCCGGGCGCGAGGCCCAAGCGCGAGGCTGCGACGGCCGAGGCGCTCGCCAGTCGCCTCGCGGCGCGCGCGCTCGCCGAGGCCCAACCCGCCGTCCCCGACGCGGCGACGGAGACGTCGGCGGCCGAGCGCGCCGGAGCGCGCCAGGAGAGGCATCGCCGCATCCTGGAGCGCTACGTGCTCGGCGCCGAAATCAAGCCGGGCGAACGTTGGAAGCGCCGATTGCAAAGGGCGCGGTAGCGGCGCCCGCCCGGAGATCTATTGGAGACCGTCCGGTTCCGGTGCCAAGCCGAGCATCGTGCAGGTCGATGGAGCGTGTATGGCTGGCGACATGGGCCTGCGTGCCTTGAGCGACATGGCGGTCGCCGGCGAGAGCTTTGACGCGAAGGAGGGATTGGCCCTTTGCGCAGAAGCGCAAGCCGAAGTGGATGGGGCGGCGAGTGGGGGCTCTTGCAGCGCTGTGCTCGCGTGAGGCTGATTTACGCGGCAATGGGGTCTCGCTCGCATGGTCCGCGTCAGCAATATTGAAGGGAGCGCCCCTTTCCCCGTCGCGGAGGAGGGGATTGCCTCTCAATTTCGCCGACGCGCGCGGCCAGATGAAATCACACGTTTGCTACCCGACGGATAACTCGCATCTGCACGGAGACATTCGCGCCATTATTCTGCACATGTTAAACGCCTGATATTTCAATCCCGAAATTGGCGAGAAAAAAAGTTGATATTTGCACTTTGGCGGCCACCCGGCCGCTGTCCGTTCACGGGGAACATGCTCCGGGTTCAATGGTGAAATTTGGGGGCGGAAAATTCTTGACGAGTGCAGCGTATCCCCCGAGCGTCGTCGCTTGCTCGGCCGAAACGGCCAAGCAAAATTTTGTGCTCATATTTATCACGCGATAAGGTTGGGTTGCGGGACTTGGAGGAGTCACAATCTCCGCCCCTAGTCCAGGCTGGATTCCCTTGAATACGTCAGTTAAGAACTCCGCTGCTAGGACAATATTTGCGGCGTGAGCTTCGTCCGCGTAGGCACTACTTATTTCTATAGCGGACAGCGGATTGTGTGCGTCATGTTTATTGATTAAAGCTCCGCTCATATACGAGGTAACCAGCGCCGGCGCGGCGATTCCGAGTTGTACTAGTGCCATCGGGTTTTTTACGTCACTATTCAGGGCAGCCATAATCCCCCCGAGTATAAATAGCCCTAGCACTCTTATTGAGTACCCGACACATATTCCAACGGTGAGTTCATTCTTATCGATCAACGTCGTAATTGCGGAAATATCAATGGCAGCTAGACTTGCGAGTATTGGAAGCAATCCCCCGATCCCTCCAATTCCGAACTGCATAAGCCTCGACATTTCAGCTCTCCCTTCCAAAATGCAAGCGTTAGAAGGAATTCCCTGGGAAGGTTCTTAGTTTAACCGAACAGGCCGAGCCTCCCGCGTTGCCACTCGAAGGCCGCAATTTTATCTGGCGCTGTTGCATTCGCAACTTTGCCCGCCGTTCCGCTCGACCGTTTCAAAATCCCTCGCTCTTGAGAGGGGCTTCGAGGTCCGCCTCTTTATTGAATTTCTCAGATTTCCAAAACGCGTCACCTCCGTTCGTCCGAATAGCGCTTCGATCAAAACCGGTCATCTAAAGCGCAACGAAGCTTCAGATTTCATCCGCCTTGCTTCGGAATTGAGCGTGTCTCCGGAGGAACCGATTCCCACATTTCCTAAGCCACCCTCTACTTCCGCTTCAGCGCGACGCCGCGCCCCGCCAGCGGCGGGGCTTCCAGGCCGCGCTGCGCATGGGCCAGGGCGTCGAGCGCGGCCTTGGTTTCGGCGCGCCAGGGCGCGGCGCGCGTGCGCGTTCCGCTCTGATCGACAGAGATCAGCAATTGTTCGCTGGCGGCGAGGCTCGCGCCCTCCCGCCCCGCCTGCATTTCCAGCCACACGCGCATGCGTTTGTCGTCGTGCTCCAACAGGCGGCAGCGCACGAACAGGGCTTCGCCCCGGTTCGTCTCCTTGAAATAGTGCAGCATGACTTGCAGCGTATAGAGCGTGCGCCGATGCGCCTTGCGCGCGGCCGCGTCGAGACCGATGCGGTCCATCAGCGCGTCGAGCGCGCGGCTGAACACCACGGCGTAGGCCGCATCGTTCATATGGCCGTTGTAGTCGATCCAGTCGGCCGCGACTTCGGTCTCGTAGATCAGCAGCGGCTCGCCGCGATGCATGACGCCCTCCCACGATCAGAGCCGTTCGGCTCGCCCTTTCGCCGGCGGCCGCTATTTTACCCGCCCGCGCCCTGAGATCGACGAGCATTTCGTCGCGCCCCGCTCGGCGCGCGCGATCCTCGCAGTCTTCGGCCATTTTGTCGATGGAGATTATCGGCGGGCCGCAAATTCGCCTCGCTCAACCCCGAGCAATGGGCCTAAGACAGCGCCAGCAGGGAAGGAGAGCGCCGCTTCATGACGCGCGACGATGAAAGCGATCGGTTTGCCGCCCGCGCCCGGCGCTACGCCAACCTCGGCGTCAACGCCGGCGCTTTCGCGGCTCGCGTCGGCGCCGGCCGGCTGATCGGCGGCGAGCGCGGCGGCTCCGCACGCGCCTTGACCGAGGCGCTCGGCTCGCTCAAGGGCCCGTTGATGAAGGTCGCGCAGATGATGGCGACCATCCCCGAGGCGCTGCCGGCCGATTACGCCAGCGAGTTGATTAGCCTGCAATCGCAGGCGCCGCCGATGGGCGCCGCGTTCGTGCGCCGCCGCATGCAGGCCGAACTCGGCCCCGACTGGCGCGCACGCTTTTCGCAGTTCGAGCTCGCGCCGGCCGCCGCCGCCTCGCTCGGCCAGGTGCATCGCGCGGCGAGCCTTGCCGGCGAAAAGCTCGCCTGCAAACTGCAATATCCCGACATGGCCTCGGCGGTGGAAGTCGACCTGTCGCAGCTCGAATTCCTGCTCAAGTTCCATCGTCGCATGGGGCCGGCGATCGACACCCGCGAAATCGCGGTCGAGATCGCCGCGCGCATCCGTGAGGAACTGGATTACCAGCGCGAGGCCAGGCTGACGCGGCTCTACGCGACGATGCTCGCAGATAGCGAGCGCGTGCGGGTGCCGAAGGTGTTCGCCGAGCTGTCGACGCGGCGCTTGCTGACGCAGGAATGGCTCGACGGCGCGCCGCTGGCCGAATTCGAGCGCGCCGGCGCCGGGGCGCGCAACGCCATCGCGCTGGCGTTGTTCGAGGCTTGGTGGCGGCCGTTCTCGCGCTTCGGCGTCATTCACGCCGATCCGCACATGGGCAATTATTCCGTCGTCGCGACGGGAGAGGGCGAAGCGCGCGAAGTCGAGGCGCTGAACCTGTTCGACTACGGCTGCGTGCGCATCTTTCCCGCTTCGTTCGTCGGCGGCGTTGTCGAGCTTTATCGCGCGCTCGGCGAGGCCGACGAGGCCCGCATCGTCCACGCCTACGAAATCTGGGGTTTTCGCGATCTGTCGCGGGCGACGATCGCGGCGCTGACCATCTGGGCGCGCTTCATCTACGGGCCGCTGGTCGACGATCGCGTGCGCACCATCGCCGACGGGGTCAAACCCGGCGATTACGGCCGGCGCGAAATCTTCGCGGTCATGCAGGCGCTGAAGGCCGAAGGCGGCGCCCTGAAGATTCCCCGCGAATTCGTCTTCCTCGATCGCGCCACGATCGGTCTCGGCGCCGTCTTCCTGCGCCTCGACGCGGCGATGAACTTCCATCGCCTATTCGAGGAGACGATCGACGGCTTCGATGTCGCCGCGCTGGGGCGGCGACAGGCCGAGGCGCTGACGCAGGCCGGACTCGCTTAAGCCCGCGCCGCCGCCTCCGCCTTCGGTCGTCAGGCGGCGAGGCCCTGGGCGTCGAAAACGCCCTCGAACAGCGCCGTGCTGAGGTAGCGCTCGCCGGAATCCGGCAGGATCGTCACGATGGTCTTGCCGGCGTTTTCCGGGCGCTTGGCGAGGCGCGCCGCGACGGCGGCCGCCGCGCCGCCCGAAATGCCCGCCAGAATCCCTTCCTCGCGCGCTAGGCGAAGCGCGAAGTGAATCGCTTCCTCGTTGCCGACCTGCTCGACCGCATCGACCAGGGAAAGATCGAGCACGTCCGGCACGAAACCGGCGCCGATGCCCTGGATCTTGTGCGGGCCGGGCTTCAACGGCTGGCCGGCCCGGGCTTGGGTGAGGATCGGGCTCGCCGACGGCTCGACCGCGACCGAGACGATCGGCTTGCCCTTCTTGCGCTTGATGTAGCGCGAGACACCGGTGATGGTGCCGCCGGTGCCGACGCCGGAGACGAGGATGTCGATAGCGCCGTCGGTGTCGTCCCAAATTTCCGGCCCGGTGGTCTTCTCGTGAATGGCCGGATTGGCCGGGTTCTTGAACTGCTGGAGCAGAACGTAGCGGCGGGGATCGGAGGCGGCGATCTCCTCGCTCTTGGCGATGGCGCCGCCCATGCCCTTCGGCCCTTCGGTGAGGACCAGCTTGGCGCCGAGCGCGACCAAGAGCTTGCGCCGCTCGACGCTCATCGTCTCCGGCATGGTCAAGGTCAGCGGGATGCCGCGCGCCGCGGCGACGAAGGCGAGCGCGATGCCGGTGTTGCCGCTGGTCGGCTCTACGAGCTGCTTGCCGGGGCCCAACACGCCGCGCTTCTCGGCGTCCCAGATCATCGCGACGCCGATGCGGCATTTCACGGAATAAGAGGGATTGCGCCCCTCGGTCTTGGCCAGGACGGTGGCGGAGGCGCCGTCGACGACCCGATTGAGACGCACGAGCGGAGTGTGGCCGATAGACAGCGAATTGTCCTTGTACCAGTGCGACATGGCGACGTCCCATTCCTTCTGATCGCGCAAGCGCAGCGCGAGAGTTACCTTTAGTCGATGGACTTACTATACTAACTGGCGGCGTCCGTCAATACGCGCCGAGCCGAGCGGCGAGCGCCGCCGTTTGCAGGCGAATGTCGGGGACCGCGATGATCTCCCAAAACGCCGCCTGGCTCATCGGGCCGATGGCGAAGAGGCGCGGCGACGGGCGGCCGTCACGGTCGACGACGGCGCAATCCGGGGCGACCTCGATGCCGATGCGCAGCGGGTCGGCGCGCGCCAATCCGTTGGCGAACAGCGACGCCACCAGAGGATTGTCGCTTTTGTCGGGATCGCTCGTCAGGCCCTTGCAGATAAGGATGCGCGCAACGGCGAGGGTTTCGACGGTCTGCGAACCGCGACGGCGCAGGGCGACGTCGGCGCCCTGGTCGTTTGGCGCGATCTCGACAATTTTCCCCGCGACGATTTCAAGGCGCCCCTCGGCGATCATCGCGCCGATGCGGGCCGCCACTTCCGGCGCCATGCGGTGGCGGTGGATGTCCCACCAGGGCCGCGCGTGTTCGAGGAAGCGCGCGCGCCGGCGCAGCGTCATCGCGCGCCAAAGCGCTTGCGTATGGGGACGAAGGCCGTCGACGACGCTGCGCCAGTCGCCGCCCTTCGCCTCGCGCTCGCGCGCGAGACCCCTGAGCCAACGGAGCTGCGTCGGGATGTCCTGGTCGAACGGCGCGGCGTCGGCGTCGATGCGCATCGGTTCGACGGCGCGATGCGCGTGCGGCGCGAGGCCCCGCCGCGACAGGGCGACGATCCGTCCGCGGTGGCCCTGCTCCTGCAGCGCCAAAGCCGCGTCGACCATCGTCAGTCCGGTTCCCAGGATCAACAGCGCGGCGTCGCGCGGAGCGCCCGCGGGCTCGGCCCAGGGCCTGACGGCGAGCGGGCCTTCGTCGACGGCGCTCTCGTGGCCGCAGGCCAATATGGCGAGGTCGGCGCGAAGCGGCGCTCCCGCCGCCAGGGCGATTTCGACGCCGCTCGGCGTCACTGTGACGCCGCACGCGATGTCGCGCGCCACCGTCAACGCGCGACGCTCGTTCGACCCCGACAAAGGTTCGCCGACCAGGCTCTCGAGATAGCGGCCATAGAGGCCGCGCGAGACAAAGCGGAAACCGGGATCGCCTTCCGTCTGCGGTCCGTCCTCCTGCCTCGACAGCCAACGCGCGAAATGACCGGGATCGTCGGCGAAGGCGCTCATGTTGGCCGCGCGCACATTCAAGAGGTGGCTCGGATTGCCCGTCGCGTAAGCGAGGCCGCGCCCGAGCAGCGCGCGCTTCTCGACGATCGTGACGCCGAGGTTCGGCGGGTCGCGGCGAAGAAGATGGGCCGCCATCAGCGCCCCGCTCGCCCCGCCGCCGACGATCACGACACGCTCCAGAGGAAATCCAGACATGGGCCACCGGCGGATCAGGGTGGAAAATTCGGAACGATTTTGGCTTCCGGGACGAATTTAGGTTGATTAGTCGACAAATTCAATCGATAATGTTAATTATGAGCCCTGCGGGCGCTCGGGCGCATTTCCCCGCCCGGCCGGTTGACATGAGGAGCCAACGACAATGAGCGCAAACCAACTCGAAGCGAACCCCGATCGATCGCCTGCGATCGCCACGGGATGGCGAGAACTTTGGCTTAGAGAGGATTGGTGGGCGATCTGGCTCGGCCTGGGGATTGTCATCGTCGGCTATGCCCTCTTCGCCAACGGAGCGAGCCTCCGATGGATCGCAGTGACCCCGGAGAAATGGTCGAGCCTCGATCAGCTCGGGAGCCACTTCGCCGCCAACTGGCTGCGCTACCTCGCCCAATTCGTCGCCTGGTTGGCGATCTTCACCGCGGCTTTGACGGCGCTGGGCTTCGCGGCGCGCGACTTCGTTCCCTCCTTCGTCTTCCTCTATGCGTTCTCGGTGCTGATCTTCGTCCTTGGCCAATGGACTCAGGCGAACACCTACAATCTGGAGCCGCCGCTGGTCGCGTTGCTGCTGGGATTGCTGATATCGAACCTCATCGGCCTGCCGCGCTGGATGGACGCGGGCTTCCGGGTCGAGTTCTACGTCAAGACCGGCATCGTGCTGCTCGGCGCGACGCTGCCGTTCTCGCTCATCGCCTGGGCGGGCCCCATCGCGATTTTCCAGGCCTCGCTCGTCTCGTTGGCGACCTTCTTCGTCATTTTCTTCGCCGCGCGAAAGTTGGGGCTCGATCGCCAATTGTCGGCGACCCTCGGCGCCGGCGGCGCGGTGTGCGGCGTTTCCGCTTCGATCGCCATTGCCGGCGCCGTCGGCGCCAAGAAGGAATACGCGCCGATCGCCATCACGGTGGTGATCTTCTGGGCGATCGTCATGATCTTCGCGCTGCCGCTGGCGGCGCGCTGGCTGCAATTGCCGACCGGCGTCGCTGGGGCCTGGATCGGCACCTCCGAATTCGCCGACGCCGCGGGCTTCGCCGCCGCGCAGACCTACGGCGGCTACGCCGGCCCCGCCTCGGGCGTCGCCGGCGCGCCGGATCAGGCCGTCTGGGCGTTCACGCTAATGAAAGTGGTCGGCCGCGACGTCTGGATCGGCGTCTGGGCGCTGGCGCTGGCGATCGTTTCGACGACGCGTTGGGAACCGCGTGAAGCCGGCCGCAAGCCCGACGCCGGCGAGATCTGGCGCCGCTTCCCCAAATTCGTCATCGGCTTTCTCGTCGCCTCGCTGATCGTCACCTGGGCTTCGCGGGGCTACGCGCTGGCGGACTTCAACAAGGCGATCAATCCGACGCTTGTCGCGCCGATCAAGGACTTGCGAACCTGGGCCTTCATCTTCTGCTTCTTCAGCATCGGCCTGACGACGCGGATCGGCGAGCTGGCGAAGGCGGGACGAAAGCCTTTCGCGGCGTTCACCGCCGGCGTGGCGGTGAACGTCCTGCTCGGCTTCGTTCTCTCCGTCTACGTCTTTGCGTCCTACTGGGCGAACTTGGCGCGATGACTCGATGCGGCTGTTGAGGGACTTCCGCCATGCCTTGGGATTACGCGCGCGCGCCGCGAAGGGCGCGCGCATGGCGACGGCGGTCGAAGGCTCGTGCGGATCGTGCCGGCATTTTCGCAACGACCCCGCCTATCTGGAGGCCGCAATGCCCGGGTTTTCGAGCTTGAGTTCCGCATTCGCGTCGGTGCGCGCCGATGACGGCCTGTGCCTCATGCGCGATCGCTATCTCAGCGCCCGCGCTTCATGCGCGCGTTTCGCCGCCGTTCTCGAGGCGAACCCGCCCCCCACGTCGATCTGACCCAAGGGGCCTTGCGCGTTCGCCGCAGGCGAGCGCGATCGGCGCGAAGCGGACTAGCGGTGGCCCGACCGGCGCCGCCGACTCGGGCTTACTGGCAGACGTCGACCCAGCGGCGGCCGAGATAGCGACCCCACCGGTCGTAGACCGGTTGGTAGGCGGCGCACCCGCCCGGGCCGGGGCCATAGCCGTAATAGGGGCCGGGGCCGTAGTAGTAGGGTTGCGAAGCGATCGCCGCGCCGGCGGCGAGGCCGAGAATCCCTAAGCCGATCCCTGGGCCCCACCAACCGCCGCCCCAATAGCCGTGATGCCAACCGGCGGCCTCGGCGGGCGTCGACGTTGCGGCGGCGACGCCGAAGCCGAGAAACAGGGCCGTCACCGCGATGGCGGTCGACTTGTACAACAATGCGCGCATGAGCTGCCTCCAACTGCAAAACGTTGCGCCGCCAATGGCGTCGGCCTTCACCGGCGTCTGCCTTGCGGCGCCCTCTGACGCTCTCGCGAATGCTGTCCCGATATATCGGCGCCTATTAGCCAAAAACGAGGCGCCGAGGCGGCAAAATCGACCGATCACCGAGAATTGTACGCCGCGATGAAGATATTCTGAACATTCATTCAGATTTCGCCTCGCGCGCCATGCCGCACGGCAACCTGGCGACGCCGGAGACGTCATCGTCGGCGCATCTCTCAGGCGAAAGCCTCGATGTCGATCGGTTTGCGCCTTCGGCCCCAATGGCCCGGTTCCGCCACGAAGTGGCCGGCGAGCGGGCGGCCGCACTCCGGGCAGGCGCCGGAGGCGTCGAGCGCGTAAGTCGTCACGTCGTAGTCGTCGCGCCCGATCAGGGCGGCGCCGCAGAGGTCGCAGATCGTCGTCTGACGGGCGGGATCGCGGACATTGCCGATGTAGACGTGATGGAGGCCGTTGGCGACGGCTTGCGCGCGGGCGCGATCAAGCGTCGCCTTCGGCGTCGGCGGATGGTCGAGCAGGCGGTAATCCGGGAAGAAGCCGGAAAAATGCAGGGGAACGTCCGGCCCCAATTCCGTGGCGATCCATCGCGTCAGCGCGTCGATCTCGGCGACCGAGTCGTTTTCGCCGGGAATAAGGAGCGTCGTGATCTCCAGCCAGACGTCAGTCTCGCGCTCGAGATAGACGAGCGTATCCAGCACGGGGGCGAGATGCGCGGCGGTCAGGCGGTGATAGAAGCCTTCGGAAAAGCCCTTGAGATCGACGTTGGCCGCGTCGATGCAACGGAAGAATTCGGCGCGCGGCTCGGCGCACATGTAGCCCGCCGTCACCGCGACGGTCTTCACCCCGCGCTCGTGGCACGCCGCCGCGACGTCCATCGCGTATTCGTAGAAGATCACGGGATCGTTGTAGGTGAACGCGACGGAGGCGCAGCCGAGTTCGACCGCGGCGCGCGCAATCGCCGCCGGCGCCGCCCTTTGCGCACTGGTTTCGACCTCGCGGCTCTTGGAGATCTCGTGGTTCTGGCAAAACGCGCAGGCGAGATTGCAGCCCGCGGTTCCGAATGACAACACCGAACTGCCGGGGAAAAAGTGATAGAGCGGCTTCTTTTCGATGGGATCGACGCAGAATCCGGAGGATAATCCGTCGGTGGTCAGGACCATGCGGCCGTCGACGTTTTGCCTGACATAGCAGAGCCCGCGCTGCCCGACGCCGATTTTGCAGGCGCGCGGGCAGACTTCGCACACAATGCGCCCGTCGGGCAACGGGCGGGAAAAATGGTCGACGAAGCGCACGGGACGATCCCCTTTTGCAGAGCCTACACCCGATATAGGGAGCGCGCCCATTCGGCGCCGCTATCGCGAGTTCGGCCAATGGACCGCACGAACAGATCATCGCCCCCGGCGCCGGCGGCGCATCCCGCCCAGGTCGCAGGGGTCTTTTACCCCGAGGACCCGGCGATTCTGGCCGCCAAGATCGACGCGGCCTTCGCCGCCGCGCCCCCCTCGCCCTTCCGAGCGAAAATGGTCGTCGTCCCCCACGCCGGCCTCGACTACTCCGGCGCCGTCGCCGCCGAGGCGCTGCGCGCGCTGGATTTGGCGGAAGAGGTTCGCCGCGCCGTCATCTTCGGCCCCAATCACCGCATGCCGCTCAACGGCCTCGCCGTTCACCCCGCCGACGCCTGGTCGACCCCGCTCGGCCTCGCGCCAGTCGCCGCCGAGGCGCTGCGTTCGATTCAGTCGCTCGATGGCGTCGCGCTCGACGCGCGACCGTTCGAGGGCGAGCACAGCCTGGAAATGCCGCTGATCTTTCTCCAGCGCCTGCTCCCGGGGTTGGAGATCGCGCCGGTGTTGGTCGGCGACGCGGCGCCCGAACTCGTCGAAGCGGCGCTCGGCCGCCTATGGGGCGGACCGGAGACGGCAATCTGCATCTCCTCCGATCTGTCGCATTTCCTGCCCGCGGCGAAAGCGCGCGCCAAAGACGCCGAGACCCGCAGCCTGATCGAGGGCGGTCGCTGGAGTGAACTCGGCCCCGACAACGCGTGCGGCTACGCCAGCTTGAGGGGCGCGATCCGCCGCGCCGAGGGGCTTCGCATGCGCGCGACCGGCGTGGCCTTCGCTGCGTCCGATCAGATGGGCGGCCCGAGAGAGCGGGTCGTCGGCTACGGCGCCTTCGCGTTCGAATATCCGGGCGCGGCGCGGCTGGCGAAAGCCGATCGCGATCGCCTCGTCGCCGTCGCCTCGGCGTCGCTCGACTTCGCCTCGACCCGCAGCGGGTCGACGCCCGAGATCGTCATGGAGCCGAATCTGCCGCTCGGTCTGACGGCGCATCGCGCCGCCTTCGCCACGCTGGAGCGCGGCGGGGCGTTGCGCGGCTGCGTCGGCTCGCTTTTTCCGCGGCGGCCGCTGACCGAGGACGTCGGCGTCAACGCGGTCAGGGCCGGGTTCGGCGATCCGCGCTTCGCGCCGCTGACTCGCGCCGAACTGCCCGAGCTGACCATCACAATTTCGGTGCTTTCGCCGATGGCGGCGATCCCCTGCGCGAGCGAACGGGAATTGATCGATCAGCTCAGGCCCGACCGCGACGGCCTCCTGCTGCGCGAGGGCCGCGCCGCCGCCCTCTTCCTGCCCAGCGTCTGGCGCGAAGTCCCCTCGCCGACCGACTTCGTCCGTTTCCTGAAGCGGAAGATGGGCGTCGCGCCGAGCCACTGGTCGCCGACGCTGACGGCCGAGCGCTTTTCGGTCGAGAGCTTCGGCGGTCCATACGTCGCGCCGGGCGCGGTCGACATGACGGGAATCGCGGTCAAGTCCTTTGATTGAGAGCGGCCACGACCGCTTAGCCGTCGATGAATGTCGGTCGCTCTCAGGACGAACGATCGGCGTCGCGCCCCCGGCGCCCGATCCCGTCACGCCCTGACTTCCTGGCGCTGGAACGTCACGTAAGCGATTGTGAACAACCCGATGAAGCCAGCGACGAGCCCGGTCACTTGCGGCCAGATCAACGCTACGCTCTGACCGATCGGCAGCGGCGCGGATATGGCGCCTTCGAGTTGGGTGGAAAGGATCGGGCCAAGCTCTCGGGTCGAGGGATCGAGCACCGCCTGCGCGGTCTCGGCGAACAAGGTGTTCGGCGACAGCCGCAAGAGACCCTCCCCGACCGCGGCGGTATGCAACACCGAGGTCACGTCGTAAGGATCGACCGGCGCCAGCAGCGGCGTGACCAGCGTCGCCAGCATCGACCAGAAGAACGCGAACAACAGCCACACCGACAAGGCCGCGAGCGCCGCCGTTGCGGCGGAGCGGAAGACCACCGAGAACAGCATCGCCAGCGCCAGCCAGACGCCGCCGTAGGCGATCGCCACAACGAGGAACACGACGCCGCGCGTCACTTCTTCCCCGCTCGGCGGCAAGCCGAGCAGCAAGATGGCGAGCCCGATCACGAACAGCCACAGCGCCGCGAGCGTCACCGCGAGCGTCGCAAGTCCGGAGAGGAACTTCCCGAACAGCAGCGCGTCGCGATAGATCGGCTGCGCCAGAACGCGGCTCATCGTCCTGTGGTTGAATTCGCTGTTGACGCTGTCGAACCCGAGCGCGATCGCGACGATCGGGATGAAGAAACCGAGAAACGCGACGAAGGAGGGCAGAGGCGCCTTCGTCGCGGTGAAGATGCTGAGGAATACGAACGGATCCTCGCCGACGACGTCGCGCACCACGCCGATCGTGGCGTAGACCGCGCCGGCGCCGGTAAGGAAGATCAGCAACTCCAGTAGGCGCATGCGCGTGCTGGAGAGATTGTCGGCAAGTTCCTTCATCATCACGACGCCCGCGCCGGCGAGCGCAGAGCCTTCACGCCGCATTCTGTATCCCCTCGAAATAGTGGCTGTACACGTCGTCCAGGCTCGCATGGCCGGCGTCGATCATCGTCAGATTTCCGCCGGCCTCGACGATCGCTCGCGCAACCGCGGCTCTGACGTCGCCGCCGGCCTCCACGCGCAGACCGCCGTCGTCGGCCGCAACGCGCGTGACGCCCGGCACGCGTTCGACCGCCTGCATCAGGCCGGCGCCGCTCGCCTCGACGCGGATGACGTGCGATCCGCCGAGCACGTCGCGCAGGAGTTCGTCGACGCGCCCGATCAGGCCGATTCTACCGCGATTGAACAACGCGACGCGATCACAGACGGATTGCACGAGTTCGAGCAGATGCGAGGTGAGCAGGATCGTCATGCCGTCCTTGCTCAACGCGCGGATCAGGTCGAGAAATTCGCGCGTCGCTTGCGGATCGAGCCCGCCCGTGGGCTCGTCGAGGATCGCAATCGTGGCTCCCTTCATCAGGATCTCGGCGATGGCCAGCCGCTGACGCATCCCTCGGGAATAGGCGCGCACCGGTTTGCGCGCGGCCTCCGAGAGTCGCACGCGCTCGAGCGCCGCCTCAATGCGCGGCTGCGCCGTCTTCGCGTCGAGCCCGCAGAGCCTAGCGGTGAATTCGAGGTTCGCCGTCCCCGAGAGGTTGTCGTAGAAGCCGACCTGATCGGGCATATAGCCGACCCGCCGCTTGACTTCGAGCGGCTGGCGCAGCGGATCGAAGCCGGCGACGATTGCGCGGCCGGAAGTCGGCTCGGTCAGGCCGAGCAACATCAGGATCGTCGTCGTCTTGCCCGCGCCGTTCGGCCCGAGCAGGCCGAACACCTCTCCCGCCTCGACAGTCAAATCGAGCCGATCGACCGCGATCGCGCCGCCGTAAGCCTTGGTGAGCCGCTCGGCGCGAATGACCGGATCGCTCATCGGCGTCCGAACCTGCCGACCGCGCCGACCAGCACCAGCAGCGCCGCGGCGATCACGCCGACGCCCGTCACGCCCCAAAGCGTCGAGGTAAGCACGGTGACGCGGTAGTTCGCGGACTCCGAGACGCCCTCGCCGGAGGCGGTAACGCTAAGCATGTAGTCGCCCGCGATCGCCTTGGCGCTCGGCGTCAGCAGCGCGTTGACTTTCTGTTGGCCGCCCGCCGGAATCGGCGGCAGTTGCTTGGGGTCGAAACTGATGGTCCAACCGCTCGGCGGCGTCGAAGCGAGCGCGAGCCCCTCGGCCGTCGCCGTGCCGTCGTTGCGCACAATGAGCGGGATGCTGCTCTGCTCTCCCGCGTAGGCCTCGCCGCTCAACCGCTCGTCTTGCCCGCTGATCGAGATCGACGGCTGGCCCTCGACATCGAGGGTCAGCTTGGTCTCGGCTCTCGCCTTGTCGCCGACGACGCTGAGGTCGACCGGAACCTCACCCGCCGACGCGCCCGGCGTGGGCTTCACCGACACGGTGATGTCCTTGCTCTCACCCGCTTTCAGCGGCAGGCTGATGATTTCCTGGCTGCCGTAGCCTTGCTTGAACGTCGTCGTGAAGCCGTCGGGCGCCGCCGCCTTCAGGTTGACGATCGTGTCCTCGGCGCTCTCGTTCTTCAACGTGACCGCGAAGTCGAAGCTCGATTTCGGCGAACCGCGCAGCACCGGGAATTTCGGCGTCGCCGTCAGTTTCGCCGCCAGCGGCGCGGCGAGGTCGATCGCAATCGGCAGCGCGGACTTGGCGTCCTCGCCCGCGGCGTCGAGAACGATTTTGTAGGGGCCGGGCTTGGCGGACGCCGGCGCGGTCAGCTTGAGACTGAGATTGGCGCGTCCGTTGTAGTCGACAAACGCGGCGCCGATGGGTTTATTGCCGCCGTCGATCTCGGCCTTCCAATCCTGCGGCTTCTCCGCGATCGAGAGCGCGGCGCGCTGCGGCGGCAGGCCATAGTTGTAAATGGTCAGCAGGAGTGTGGTTTCCTCGCCGGCGTGAATCTGCAGAGTGGGAAAATCGGTCGCGAAGTACAGACCCTTCACGTTTTCGGGGACGGGGTCGTTGGCCAAAGAAGCCGTCGACATGGTCGCAAGAAGCACAGTCGCCAGCACGCTCGCACGCATGCGTTCACCTCCGTGTCTCGACGCCGACGCATCTGGCCGCGGTCGGCGCGCTGGGAGCTAAGTGTTTGAATTCGGCCAAAATTTGGCGCGATCTTGGCTGACTGTGGGCGCGCGCGGCAGGACGGCGCCTATGCCGATCGCCAAGAGGCGACCGACGCGTCGTGGGCGCGAACGCCGACGGGCTTTAGAGGCGTTTCACCGCCTCAGCCGCAGGCTCGCCCAGCCCCCCAGGTCGATCCGCTCGACGAGGCGAAACCGCTGCGCGCGCCACGCCGCCAGCACGCCGGGCGCATCGCTGAGCAGCAGCCCCGAGACGATCGCTTCGCCGTCGGGCGCGATCACGGCGGCGAGCGAGGGCGCAAGCAGGCGCAGCGGCTTGGCGAGGATGTTGGCGAACACGAGGTCGTAAGGGCCGCCGTCGCGCAAGGCGCGGTTCTCGACGCCGCGCGAGACGACCGCCTTGCAATACGCCGCGACGCCATTGAGGCGCGCGTTGGCGTTGGCGACCTCGACGGCGGTCGCGTCGATGTCGCCGAGCTGGACCTTACGCTTGAGAACCTTGGCCGCGGCGATAGCGAGCACGCCGGCGCCGCAGCCGACGTCGAGAACGGCGCGCGGCCGGCGGCGTTTGAGGACGCGATCGAAATGCAGGAGACAGCCACGCGTGGTGCCGTGATGGCCGGTGCCGAAGGCGAGGCCGGCTTCGATCTCGATGCCGATGTCATGGGCGCCGACCCGCGCGCGGTCGTGCGCGCCGTGGACGAGAAAGCGCCCGGCGCGCACCGGCGCAAGGCCGGCGAGCGAATTGGCGACCCAGTCGCGCTTCTCGGTCAGGCCGAATTCGACGCGCCTCCCCGCGTCCTCCCCGGCGGCGACGGCGACGAGTTCGCGCAACGTCTTTTCGTCGGGCGCGAAGCCGAAATAAGCCTCGACCAGCCACGCCTTGCCGCCGCCCGGCCAGGGCTCGTCGGTTTCGAAGGCGGTCGAAGCGGCCTCGGCGGGCTCGAAGCTCTCGACGATGAGATCGGCGACCGCGCGAGCGCGCTTTTCATCGCAAACCAAGCGAAGCAGATGCGCGGCGTTGTTGGGCGGCAGGCCTTCGAGCATAGGCGTCCTTCGCGCGAACCCCTTCCCCCCCTTGCGGGGGAAGGTGGCCGGCGAAGCCGGCCGGATGAGGGGTCGGCGCGCAAGCGCCTTACGGCGCGACCCCTCGTCCGGCAGCCTTCGGCCGCCACCTTCTCCCGCAGGGGGAGAAGGGACAGCCGCCCCTACCATGCTCCGTCAGCTTCCGCTAGAATCGTGGAAGAAATCATAGACCAGCTTCGCCGTCGCGGCGTTGAGGCCCGGCGCCTTTTCGAGGTCGGCGAGGCCGGCGCGGGCGACGTCCTTGGCCGAGCCGAATGCGTGCAGCAGCGCGCGCTTGCGCGCCGGGCCGATGCCGGGGATTTCGTCGAGCGGGCTCTTGACGAATTCCTTCTTGCGCTTGGCGCGATGCGTTCCGATGGCGAAGCGGTGCGCCTCGTCACGCAGCCGTTGGACGAAGAACAGCGCGGGATCGCGTGGGCTGAGCTTGAACGGCGCGCGCCCCTCGACGAAGAAGGTCTCCCGGCCGGCGTTGCGATCCGGCCCCTTGGCGATCGAGGCGAGGGCGACTCCTTCGACGCCGAGTTCGGCGAAGACCTGCCGCGCCGCCTCGAATTGTCCGCGCCCGCCGTCGACGACGACGAGATCGGGCTTGTCGGGAAAGGCGCCGTCTTCGGCGGGCGTAGGCGCCTCCTGCGCCTGCCGGGCGAGGCGGGCGAAGCGGCGGCTCAGCACTTCGCGCATCATCGCATAATCGTCGCCCGGCGTCAGCGTCGCGCTCTTGATATTGAAGGTGCGGTACTGATTCTTCACGAGCCCGTCCGGCCCGGCGACGATCATCGCGCCGATCGCGTTGGTCCCCATGATGTGTGAATTGTCGTAGACCTCGACGCGACGCAGCGGCGTCGCGACCCCGAACGCCGCTTGAAGCGCGCCGAGCAGCTTCTCCTGGCTCGCCGCCTCCGCCAGTTTGCGCGACAGCGCCTCGCGCGCGTTGCGCAGCGCGTTGTCGACCAGCTCCTTCTTTTCGCCGCGCCGCGGCGCGCCGATGGCGATGCGATGGCCGGCGCGCGCGCTGAGGATTTCGCGCAACGATTCGCGCGAGGCGACGTCGCAGCTCAGCAGCACCAAGCGCGGCGCGGGCCGTTCGAGATAGAATTGCGCGAGGAACGAGTCGAGCACCTCCGCGGCGCTGAGCGCGCGGTCGGCGCGCGGGAAATAGGCGCGGTTGCCCCAGTTCTGATAGGTGCGGAAGAAAAACGCCTCGATGCAGAACTGCCCCGCCTCTTCGCCAATCGCGAACACGTCGGCCTCGGGCACCGAGCGCGGATTGACGCTCTGCTCGCCCTGGATCGCCGACAGCGCGGAGACGCGGTCGCGCAGCCGCGCCGCCTTCTCGAACTCGAGCGACTCGGCCGAAGCGCTCATCTCGCGCGCCAGCCGTTGACGGATCGCACGGCTGCGGCCTGAGAGGAAATCGCGCGCCTGCGTCACCAGCTCCGCATAGTCGGCCGGCGCGATTTCGCCGGTGCAGGGCGCGGAGCAGCGCTTGATCTGATAGAGCAGGCACGGCCGGGTGCGGTTGTCGTAGTAGCTGTCGGAGCAAGTGCGCAGCAGGAACGCGCGCTGCAGGGCGTTGAGGGTGCGCGTCACCGCGCCGGCGTTGGCGAACGGGCCGAAATAGTCGCCAGAAATCGAGCGCGCGCCGCGATGCTTCATCAGCCGCGGCGCGGCGTGGCCGCCGGCGATTAGTATGTAGGGGAAGCTCTTGTCGTCGCGCAGCAGCACGTTGTAGCGCGGCTTGAGCTGCTTGATGAGATTGGCCTCCAGCAGCAGCGCCTCGGCCTCGGTCTCGGTGGTGACGAACACCATCGAGGCGGTCTGGGCGACCATACGGGCGATGCGAATCGATTGCCGCTCCGGCGTCGTGTAGGCCTGCACCCGTTTCTTGATCGAGCGCGCCTTGCCGACGTAGAGCACCTCGCCGTCGGCGCCGATCATCCGGTAGACGCCGGGGCCGAGCGGCGCGTGCTTCCAGAACGACTTGATCGCCGCCGCGCCGCGCGCCAGCGGCCCCGGTTCGGCTGCGGGCTCGTCGAGATCGAGATCGAACGCGGGCGAGGCGTCGTCGGCCTCGTCGGCGAGCGCGGCGGCGTCGAATTCGGGGTCGGGAGCTGGCGGAGACTTGGGCGCGCCGTTCATGGAGCATGATTTAGGCCGAGGGGGGCGATTCGAAAAGGGCGCGGCCAATCCCCCCGTTGCGCAGCGAATCATGCGCCGCCTTCGGCGACGCGCGCGATGACGGGATCGGAGGCCGGCGGCCGCGCATCGCCGATGCGATAGGCGGCTCGCAGGCGCGTCGCGGCGGCATGCGCGTGCGCCTCGTCACGGGCGTGGATGAGCGCCAGCGGGGCCGACACTGAGACTTCGGCGCCGAGGCCAGCGAGCCGAGTGAAACCGACCGCGGGATCGACGGCGTCGCCGGCGCGCGCCCGCCCGCCGCCAAGCTCCACCACCGCCATGCCGACCACGCGCACGTCGATTTGCTCGACGAACCCCGCTCGTTTCGGCGCCGCGGCGATCACGATCGGCGCGGCGGGCAGCGCGGCGCGCGCCTGGGCGAGGAAACTCCTGGGGCCGCCAAGCAACGCGATCATGCGCTCGAAGCGCTCGGCCGCGGCGCCGCTCGCCAGCGCGCGCTCCAGCGCCGCGCGCGCGCGCGTCGGCTCGTTCGCCAAGCCGCTCAGGACGAGAAGCTCCGCGCCGAGCGCCAGTGTCACCGCATGCAGCCGCGCATCGCGCCGCGCGCCAGCGAGGTAGTCGACGGCGTTTTGAACCTCGACCGCAGCGCCGGCGGCGCTCGCCAGCGGCTCGTTCATGTCGGTGATCAGCGCGACGGTCGGCAGACCCGCGCCGTTGGCGACGCCGACGATACTCTCAGCGAGTTCGCGCGCGCCTTCCAACGTCGGCATGAAGGCGCCCGACCCGGTCTTGACGTCCATGACCAGCGCTTGCAGCCCCGCCGCGAATTTCTTCGACAGGATCGAGGCGGTGATCAGCGCGATCGACTCGACCGTCGCGGTGACGTCGCGGATCGCATAGAGGCGCCGATCGGCGGGCGCGAGATCGGCGGTCTGGCCGATGATTGCGCACCCCGCCTCGCCGACGACGCGGCGAAATAACGCAAGATCGGGCTGCGAGACGTAGCCGGGAATCGAATCGAGCTTGTCGAGCGTGCCGCCGGTATGGCCGAGGCCGCGCCCCGCGATCATCGGCACGTAAGCGCCGCACGCCGCCAGCATGGGGGCCAGCATCAGGGAAACGGCGTCGCCGACGCCGCCGGTCGAGTGCTTGTCGATGACCGGACCCGACAGGTCGTCCGCGCTCCAGTCGAGCGTGACGCCCGAGCGGGTCATCGCCCGCGTCAGATGCACGCGCTCCGCCAGGTTCATGCCGCGGAAGAACACCGCCATCGCGAAGGCGGCGGCCTGTCCCTCGGTGACGGCCCCCGAAGTCAGCCCAGCGATGAAGGCGGCGATCTCCGCTTCGCTCAAGGGCCGGCCGTCGCGCTTGGCGCGGATGATCTCTTGCGGCAGCATCAGGCGCTGTTCTCCGTCTCGTCGTGCGCGGCGATGAACGCGCGGAGCAGGCGGCGGAATTGCTGCGAGCCCAACGCGGCGACCTCCTGCGTCTCCCGGTGGCTGGGGTCGCCGCCTAAGAGGCCGGCGGCGAAGTTCGTCACCAGCGAGACGGCGACGCAGCGCAGGGCGAAGTATCGCGCAATCAACACTTCGGGGACCGTCGACATGCCGACCAGGTCGGCGCCGAGAATTTTGGCCGCGCGGATTTCGGCCGGCGTCTCGAAGCTCGGGCCGGAGAACCACATGTAGACGCCCTCGTGCAGATCGACTTCGGCGGCGCGCGCCGCCGCTTTCAGGCTCGCCAGCAAGCGGCGGTCGTAGGCTTGCGTCATCGGCACGAAGCGATCGTCGGTAGAGAGGCCGATCAGCGGATTGCCGCCGGCGAAATTGATGTGATCCGTGATCGCGACCAGCGCCGGCGGGCGCCAATGCGCGTGCAGGCCGGCGGCGGCGTTGGTGAGGAACAAAGTTCGCCCGCCGAGCCGCTTGAACGCCTCGATGGCGACGGCCATCGCGCGCGGGTCGCCGCGCTCGTAGTAGTGGCCGCGCCCTTGGAACAGCGCGACGTTCCGCCCCTCGAGCGCGCCGACGACCAGGCGACCGGCGTGCCCGGCGACGCTCGGCGCGGGAAAGCCGGGGATATCGCTATAGGGAATGGCGACCGCGTCCGTCGCCTCGTCGGCGAGGCCGCCGAGCCCCGAACCGAGCACCAGGCCGAGCGGCGGCAGGGCCGTCACGCCGCGCCTGGCGAGCGCTGTGATCGCGGCGTCGGAATTCTCGTTCATGCGCGTCCCCGGCGTTCCGCGTTCGTCAAATCGAAGCTCGGCCTCGCCCCTCATCGCGGCCATTGATCCGGCCCGAACGCATGCGGCAACAATTCCTCCGGCGTGAAGGTCGCGCGCACGCCTTCCGGTCCTGCGACGTGGACGCGCGTATTCGCGTCGGCGAATTCGCGAATGCGCTGGCGGCAGCCGCCGCAGGGCGCGCACAGCGCCTCGCCGTCGCCGAAGACGAGGATGTCGACGATGCGGCGCTCGCCCGCCGCGACCATCGCGCCGATCGCGTTCGCCTCGGCGCAGGCGCCTTCGGGATAGGCGGCGTTCTCGACGTTGCAGCCGGCGTGGATCGCGCCGCTCGGCGTGCGCAACGCCGCGCCGACCTTGAAGCGCGAATAGGGGGCGTAGCCGCGGGCCTGCGCGGCCCTCGCCGCCGCGAACAGCGCGTCGAGTCTGTCGTCGGACTTCTTTGACATGGGGAACGCCCGAAGTTCTTGGCGGAATCGCCTCGCAGGCGAATGGACAGCGCGCCGGATAAGAGCCCGAGCGCCGCGCGCTCAGTCGAACAGCACCGAGACGCTTTCTTCCTTGGCGATGCGGGCGATCGCCTCGCCGATCAGCGGCGCGGTCGAAATCACCCGGATGTTGTGCGCCACCCGCACCGCCTCGGTCGGCGCGATGGTGTCGGTGAGCACCAGCTCCTTGAGTCGCGAGGCGGCGACGCGCGCCACCGCGCCGCCCGAAAGCACGCCGTGGGTGATGTAGGCAGAAACGCTCGCCGCGCCCTTGTCCAACAACGCGTCGGCGGCGTTGCACAGCGTGCCGCCCGAGTCGACGATATCGTCGAGCAGCACGCAATGGCGGCCGGCGACGTCGCCGATGAGGTTCATCACCTCCGAATCGCCGGCGCGCTCGCGCCGTTTGTCGACGATGGCGAGCGGCGCGTCGAGGCGCTTGGCGAGCGCGCGAGCGCGCACCACGCCGCCGACGTCGGGCGAGACCACCATCACGTTGTTGGCGATGCCCCGTTCCTTGATGTCGCGCACCATCGTCGGCTGGGCAAACAGGTTGTCGACGGGAATGTCGAAGAAGCCCTGGATCTGGCCGGCGTGCAGATCGATGGTGACGACGCGGTCCGCGCCGGCGCGGGTGATGAGATTGGCGACCAGCTTGGCCGAAATGGGCGAGCGCGGCCCCGGTTTGCGATCCTGCCGCGCATAGCCGAAATAGGGCATGACCGCGGTGATGCGTTGCGCCGACGCACGCCGCAGCGCGTCGATCATGATCAACAGCTCCATCAGATTGTCGTTGGTCGGATAGGACGTCGACTGAATGATGAAGGCGTCGCGGCCGCGCACGTTTTCCAGGATTTCGACGAAGATTTCGAGATCGGCGAAACGGCGCACGTGGCAGCGCGTCAGCGGCTCGCCGAGATAGGCGGCGATCGCCTCGGCGAGCGGCCCGTTGGAATTGCCCGCCAATATCTTCATTTGTCCCTGCATGAAGGCGGCTCCAAGCGCGAATCGCCGCCGCCGCCCATTTTTGACGACGCTGGCGCGCGAGACGGGCGGGTCATAGCAGCCGCGTCCGGTAGGAACAATACGACGCTGCGATGACGCCGAACGTCGGCGCGTCTCGTTATCCACTGGAATGCGCTGAGCGCAGCCTATTGGGGCGCGTAGCTCAGCGGCGTCCCGGCGGCCGGCGCCGGCGCGGCCGCCTCGGGCGTGTCGGAGAGAAAGGCGGCCAGATCCTCCGCGCTCGCGGCGGCGACCCCTTTGAGCGCCGCCTCGCCGGCGAGCGCCCAGGGATCGGCGCCCGATCCCTTGACGTCGATCTCGGCGGAGAGCCTTTGCGCGCGCCGCTTATCGGCGGTGAAGACATCCCAAACGTATTCGATCGACGCTCCGTCCTCGGTCTGAGCCGCCGAAAGATAGCCGCGCGCGAGATAGCGCGCGCTCGCGGCGTCGACGACTCGAATGTCGCGCGCTCGCGCCTCGCGCTCCAAGATGGGCGAAAAGTTCGCCAGGATCGCGGCTGGGGCGCCCTCGACGGAGACGATGGCGACGCTCGCCTGGGCGAGATTCACGCCCTCGCGCCCGGCGATCTGTTGATGAGCCTCCACGTTCGGCGCGAGGTCGGCGGCGGCTTCGAGGCATCCGCACAGCCCCAGCGGCGCCGCGAGGATGCAGAGCCGCGCCAGCGCCGCGCGCGCCTTCCCTACCCTCCCCGCCGTCGAACGCCGCAAACCGAAGCACTCCTCGCGTCGCTCCGCGCGCTTCGGGCGGCGGCCGACATTAAGGTTCTGCTAACCCTATTTGGGCGCCAGGTCCAGATCGCGGGCGGCGCCGCGGGCGACCGCGCGATGGGGAAATGACGCGGAGTTGAGTTGCCGTCGCCCTGTCGATGCGGGACAATGTCTCGGGATCATCCCCGCTCGACGGAGCCGCTATGACGCCCGATCCGAACCGTCCCGGTTCGTTCCCGTCCGCCTCGGGGCCGCTGAGCCGCCGCGCCTTAGTCAAGGCGAGCCTCAGCGTCGGCTTCTGCGCCGCGATCGCCCCGGTCCGGGCCCAGACGATCGCGACGTCCGCCGCGGGGCTGATCGCCGGCGAAGTGAAGGTTCCCGCGGGCGACGCCGAGATTCCCGCCTATCGCGCCATGCCCGAAGGCGGCGGGCGGTTCCCGACCGTCGTCGTAGTCCACGAGATCTTCGGCGTCCACGAGCACATCAAGGACGTCTGCCGCCGCTGGGGGAGGCTCGGCTATTACGCGATCGCGCCGGAACTGTTCGCGCGCCAGGGCGACGCGGCGAAGGAACCGGATATTCCCAAGCTGATGGCGACCATCGTCGGCAAGACGCCGGACGCTGAGGTCGCCAGCGATCTCGACGCGACCTTCGCCTTCGCCAAGGCGAGCGGCTCGGCCGACCTCGCGCGCGCGGCGATCGTCGGCTTCTGCTGGGGCGGACGGCAGGTCTGGCTCTACGCAGCGCATAATCCGAGGCTGAAAGCCGCGGTCGCCTGGTACGGCCCGCTCGCCACTGCGGCGAGCGATCTCACGCCGAAAAACCCGCCCGACGTCGTCGGCGAATTGAAGGTTCCGACGCTCGGGCTCTATGGCGGCGTCGACAAGGCGATTCCGCTCGACCAGATCGAGGCGATGCGCGCCAAGCTCGCGGCGGCCGGCGGCGCCTCGCGGATCATCGTCTACCCCGACGCCGGCCACGCCTTTTTCGCCGACTATCGCCCGAGTTACGTCGAGGCCGACGCCGAAGCCTCGTGGAAGGAGGCGACGGCGTGGCTGAAGGCGCACGGCGTCTAAGGCACCGCTCAGACCCGCTCGATCGCCTTGGCCGCCGCGTCGAGCGCGTCGGCGATCGCCTGGATCTGCGCCGGCGTAGCGTCGCGGCGCCGGGCGCGCAGGCGCACCGCCATGCGTAGATTCTCCATCGCGCGCAGCAACGGGGCGAAGTCGCCGCGCCGCGCCTCATTGGCGCCGTCGACGCGGGCGAAGATCGCGTCGACCTGGGCGCGGTTGGCGGCGAGGAACGCCTCGCCCTCCGGCGTAAGGGTGTAGAGCTTGCGGCCGCCCTGATCCTGGGCGGTGGCGTAGCCCATCTCCTCGATCAGGGTCAGCGTGGGATAGACGACGCCGGGGCTCGGGGTGTAGCCGCCCCCGACCCGCTCTTCGAGCGCCTTGATGATCTCGTAGCCGTGGCGGGGCTTCTCCGCGACGAGCGCGAGAATGACGAGCTTGAGGTCGCCGCTGTCGAACATGCGGCCCTCGCGCGGCTCGAAGCCGCCGCCGCGCCAATGCCGAGCGAAGCGATGCTCGTGGCCGAAGCCATCGTGGGCGCAGCGCTCGTGGTGGAAGTCCTTGAAATGACGATGAAACACTTTCGTTGTCCTATTTGTGAGATATGATACGATATATCGTATATTGCAACATAGCACGATATATCTTGGCGTAAGATATATCTCGTGGCGACGATGTCAAGCCCAAAAACAGGGAATCGTCGCGGCGCCGCGGCCGCGCGCCTTCGATCGCCCTATTTCGCCATCGCCTCGCGCACGATCGCCGCCATCGCCAGCGCCTCGGCGTCGCCATCGGCCGTCAGCCCCTCGACGACGCCGGCGCGGTCGGCGGGGGAGCGATTCTGGCTCGCCTTCCACTTGCCGCGGATATCGGCGATCTCGATCTCGACGCCGACGATCTGCTTCACCATCGCGGCGACGAAATCCTCCGGCGCGTCGCCGACCGCCCAGGGCGCGGGCCGAGAGAATTCCTGGGATTGCGTCAGCGCCGCGACCTGCCGGCGAAGCCAGGCCTCGTCCTCGATCGCGCGCGCGGCGCCGCGCGCCTGGACCATCACGTAGTTCCACGTCGGCACGACCTTGCCGGCCTCGCGCTTGGTCGCATACCAGGACGGCGAGACGTAGTGGTCGGCGCCTTGAAACACGACCAGCGCCTCGCCCGCGCCAGCGAGATCGCGCCACTGCCCATTGGCGCGCGCCATATGCGCCCGCAACGTGCCGAACTTCGACGCGCCCGCGTCGATGAGGAACGGCATCGCATTGGCGACGAGGCCTTGCGGCCCAAAGCTGACCAGCAGGCCGAGCGGATGGCGGCGGATTAGCGCGTGCTGAGCGGCGAGATCGTCCTGGCGGTGAAGCGGGGGTTCGTACATGAACGCTCCAAGGCGCGGCCGCTCTGGCGGCGGCGGCTCGAGTTGGTAGCGCACTTGCCCGGCGGGCGCCAACGCGCTGCGCGCAGCGGCGGCCCCGGCGCCTCAGACGCCGTAAACCGCCATGCCTTCCTTACGCCAGCCTTCGAGAGCATCGCGGGCGGCATACATGTCGTTCACTCCGCCGTCCGCCGCGACTGCTTCGAGGACAGCAATGGCTTTTTCCTCCGCGACGCGAAGACACGCCGTTGCGGCCTCCCGACGAACCGTCACATTGGAACTCTCAAGCAGCGGGAGAAGTCGTCCAAGCAAGCCGCGCGCTTTCAGCTCCCGCATAACGTCCCAAACTTCGCCAAGGATGCGGTTGCGTGTATCGATATCGTTCTGATCATCGACGCAATCGAGGAATCGCGTCGCAAATTCGCGCGTCGCGGCGTCCTCGAAACGGGCGACGAGCGCGTCGTCGCCCAGGTCCTTCAAGGCTGGGAGCGACGGCGGCTCCTCGATTACGCGCTGCATCAAGTCCAGCGCCTCCCGCGTCGAAAGGCCGTTTATCAACGCTTGCAGGGTTGCGAACCCCCACTGAGGATCGACGGCCATGAGCTGCCCGGCCGCCCAGGC
Organism: Roseiarcus sp.; assembly: GCA_050015575.1. Lineage (GTDB taxonomy): Bacteria > Pseudomonadota > Alphaproteobacteria > Rhizobiales > Beijerinckiaceae > Roseiarcus. The sequence goes on from JBEKBD010000019.1 coordinate 29,259, forward strand.
GCGAACATTGGCGTCGTCATCTTCGAACAATTGTCGCACTCCTGGAATCGGCTTGCGAGCGACCAACTCGGCCGCCAACGCCTTGATCGTGGCGACGCGCGCGGCGCGCTCGGGCGTCGGCATGAGTTCCTCCGTCATTCCGGAAGCGAAGACGGTTCGCCATTTGGCATAGATGGTTGGGGTCGACTTCGCGGCTTCAACGAACAATTGGAGCAGGCGGTCGGTGCTCATCGCCGCGTAATCATCCGCGCTCATTGCATCACCCCGAACATGCGCAGCGCCGCCAAGCCGGCTTCGTATTGAGCGTCGCAATCCATCGCGCTGATGACCCCCCGGCGCAGGCGTCAGTCGGAATTATCATGATCCGCGCTGTTGTAATAGGCCGTGATCATTTCGTGCTCGAGGCGCGGGACGGCGCGGGCGAACCGCACGGGCGTCGCCGCGCCGGGGAGGTTGAGGCGACGGAACAAGCGCTCGGGGGCGAACGCTCCGGCGAGCGGGCTTCCCGCAAATTGACGACGGCGCGTCAAACAGACCTGAAGGAAAGGGAATTATGCACGTGTCATCGTAATTCCCGACCGGTTGTAATAGCGCGAATTGCTTGTATAATGACCGAGACATACCGTATGTCCTGTCCCGACATCAGGTCTGTCATTATGATTTTCAGAAATCATTCGCTCCCGGCCAAGAAAATCATTTACATCGTTGGCCGACCGGCTCTATGATGGCGTATGGCTAGCTCAGTACCCGACATCTCAGCGATTCGCGCCGCTAAGGACAAGCTCCTTGCTACAGCCGCTCATTACGAGGAACTGGCTGCGAAGGCGCGTGCCGAAGTGGCCGACTATGAGACCGCCGAGCGCGTTTGGTTGAAAATTTCGGCGGGACAAGGCAACGGGTCGGCTGCGGCACCGGAAAGCGACGACGCAACTGAATCTGATGCAACTGGCAAGCCTCCGGGCATTCCGACCGTTCCCGCGATGATCACGGAAGCGCTCACGATTGCGCACAAAAACCACCTTCCTGGTTTGGAGCCCTCCGGGGTTGTTGAGCACATTCGCGCGAACTATTGGCCCGATGTTAAAGGTCCCGACGTTGCGTCCACGATGTGGCGAATGTGGAAGGCTGGGCGCCTTGCGAAACCGGATGAGAATTCACCAATTTACAGGTTGCCATAGAAACAGGAGAATGCGTCCTGATCCGCCAAAGCGGATCAGGGCAACATATCGGGGTGTGGTGATACGGTCGCACACGATGCGGTTTTCTCGAGCGCGCTAAACCTTTGACCGGGGGCGGCGCCACCGCAACGAGGAGAGGTGTTCAATTCCCTCCGCCCCGACCATCTACAGGATGTGAAACCAAAAGTCACTTAGAAAGTGAGTTTCGGATCGATTCTGCTTGGGATTCCAGCAACATGGTGACTTCGCGTGGTTAAAATGCAACGCGACTAACCACTTAGCGGCGCCGAATCCTAGCTCGCATGGCGTTATGGGCGTTACCGTGACAGTGCATTTAACAATCGCCGCATGAACTCTCCATGACGGCTGCCGAGCAAAAGTGTGATGCGCGCGCTGTAACCGTAATGATGCTACACAATTAGCCGTGTCTCAGCCATGGGGCGCAGTACAGTCGTGTAATCGGGCAATTCATATCCTGTCCCCGTAACGGAGGCGATCGGCAAGCCGTCCGATCTCTTTTGGGGCACCGTGAGCGGCGTCAATTCGCGAAGCACGGATGATCGCGACGCGGCGCGCGTGCGCCGCTGGCACCTGGCGGGGCATCAATATTTGTAGCTGAACTGGACCGAGACTTGCCGGGAATACTGCAGCGTCTCGACGTCCGTTCCTTGGCTGTAGATGAGGCCGATCGAAGGGATGCCGTTGGCGTCGATAAATTTGCTGTAAGGCGGCAGTTTGTAATCGAGCTCCGCCTGGAAGAGGTTAACTGGCCGCCGGGTTCCCCCGGCGTCGCCGAAGTATTTATAGCCGACCGTCGCGGACAACCGATCGAGCGGATTTGGCGAGGTCGCCTTGTCCTCGGGAAAGAGCAGGAAGGTCGCTTGGGCGGTGCCACCCAGCCAAGGATAGAAGCCCGGCTTGTAGAGCGTCTGTCCAGGGGTTCCAACATCGAGCAATTGCGCCTCGGGCACGATCTGCCAGTAGAAGCCTATCGGCGGGGGATTGGGGCTGTCCGGAACGGCGGGCGGTGCCTTTCCGCCCAGGGCCCAAGCGTTCGCATAGGGCTCGACTTGAATATCGACGCCGCCGGCTCGCGCATCGCCTCGGAAGTCGGTTTGATAGAACGGCGCCACCGCGCCGTACACGTAGGCTTCCCCCGTGTTGTGCGTTCCGAATTGAAAATCCGGGCCGACGCGGACGGAGCTCAGAGCGGGCGAGGTCTTGCTGATCGGATTGGCGTAGGAGCCGTCCAGAGTGATCGCGGGGCCGACCCCAAAGGTGATCGGGTCGCTCGAACCCCTGTTGCCGGCCAGCAACCAGCCTACGTAAGCCTGAGCGCTCAGTTTCTCCGTCTTGTGTTGGAAGTCGGCGGAGGGACTGAGCGTCGCGCCGAGCGGGGTGGTCAGGAACGCGGGAGGCAGGGCAAATTCCCCGAGCTCGTTCAGCCGGTCGCGGGCAATGAAGAAAGTGCGACTGGCTGCCGGCGGTGGCGGCGGGTTGTTCGCCGCGGGCGTGCTCGTGGGCGCGTCGGACGTGGCGACAGACCGTGCAGCCCTGGGCGCGGCGCATACCACGGCGTCCCTGAAGCGCTGCATTCGCGCGACGATCACGGCGCCGTCTAGACCATGCAGGTCAGCCAAGTTCAACGGTTTTGCGCGTCCGCATCTGTCGACGATGACGATCGTCTCGTCCGCCGCCTCCACCGACGGCGCGCCGACGGCGACAGTGAGGATTAGACTCGCGAGCAGCGAGAGCGCCAACGAGGCAGCGACGGGTCTCGGCATGATCTCCCTCAGCTCGTCTGATCGTAGATGCCGTCGTTATCCTTGGCGTAGGCGCGACCGATGTTGCCGGCCAACGCGCCAAACGTCGTCTGCGGCGGCGTCGTCAGATCGGACATCTCCAAGGGATGAGCTTGGAACTTGTCCCAACCATTTAACCAGACGAGAATCCGCTCGTAGTAACCCTGGAGCGCAGCAGGGCCGCCTGGAATACGGCTCGCAATCGTATCGTTTTCCCCCCAAGTGTCGTAATAGATGATGTGACGCACGATCGCGGATTTCGTGATGACATTGCCGCCGATATTTGAAGCCCGTCGCGCCATGTTGCCCCCATTGTGCGTACGACGCTAACCGATGCTCCTGCTTTGTTCGCCCCCGCAGCGACAAGGTGAAGAATTAACAAATATCTGATTTGTCCGCAAGGGGGCGAACGGCGAAAGTCTTTATAGAATCGAGAATTTGTTACGCGCGCCAAGTTTGGGTCTCAGTTTGAATTTTGAGAATGTTGACCCGCTCGCGCCGCCTGTGCAAACGGCCCCTAAAGATGCGTGCTGTTACGGCGCCAGTGCGCTTAACTGTCGCCGCATGAACTCCCCATGGCGGTCGCCGAGCAGAAGGGCGATGCGTGCGCGGTGACCGCAGCGCCCGCGAAATTCTCCTTCCGGAAAAACAGAATTCGTGATAGCCTACAAGCGAAGGTCGGCGAGGGCTTCCGCGTCGGCTGTGGCGGACGATCGCTCGGCGCTCGCCGGGCGCGCTTTGGCTTCGCCGGGAATTTCGGCGCGGCGGCTTGAAGGAGGGCAAAACCGCCGGAGTCGCCGCTAACGCGTTGATTTCGTTGGAAACCGCCAAGGAAAAAATTTGGAAATCCTTGGAAAAAGCTTGGAAAAGTTTGGAATTTCCTTGGAAAAGCTTGGATTTTCCTTGGAAAGGCTTGGAGAAATTTGGCCGCCGCCGGCGGGCGCGATCGCGCCGATCGTCGGTCTGGCCGCGTCGAAGCGAACCCCGCGCGGAGCCCCCGCGCGGGCGCTTGAATTATCCGCCGTTTCTGTGTTATCTCCTTTATTTGACACAATTCGTC
>JBEKBD010000020.1:0-32412 GCA_050015575.1 Roseiarcus sp.
TCATCAGCCGCGCGACTTCGGCGACGCGGCGGATGTTCTCGACGCGGTCGGCGGCGGTGAAGCCGAGGTCCTTGTTGAGGCCGTGGCGGACGTTGTCGCCGTCGAGCATGGCGGTGTGCACGCCGCGCGCCAGCAGCCTCGACTCGACGAGGTTGGCGATGGTCGATTTGCCCGCGCCGGAAAGGCCGGTGAACCACAGGATCGCCGGGCGCTGATGCTTGACCGCGGCGTGGGCCTCGCGCGTCACCGTCAGGCCCTGGCGGTGAATGTTGGTGGCGCGGCGCAGGCCGTGCGCGATCATGCCGGCCGCGGCGGTTTCGTTGGTCCGGCGGTCGATCAAAATGAAGGCGCCGGTCTCGCGATTTTCGACGTAAGGGTCGTAGGCGACCGGCATGGTCGTCGCGATATTGGCGAAGCCGACTTCGTTGAGCGCCAGCGTCTTGGCGGCGAGCTTGTCGAGATTGTCGACGTCGATGCGATGCTTGAGTTCGGTCACCGTCGCCGGCGTCGTGCGCGCGCCGATTTTCAACAGGTAGGAGCGGCCGGGCAGCAGCGGCTCGGCGCTCATCCAGATGAGATGCGCGGTGAACTGATCGGCGACTTCCGGGCGGGCGTCGGGGCGCGCCAGCACGTCGCCGCGCGCGATGTCGACTTCGTCGGCGAGCGTCAGCGTCACCGCTTCGCCCGCGCCCGCTTCCTCCGCCTCGCGGTCGGCGACGAGAATGCGCGCGACCGCGCTCCGCCGGCCCGAGGCGGCGACGACGATGGCGTCGCCGCGGCGGATGACGCCGCTGGCGATCGTTCCGGCGTAGCCGCGAAAATCCGGATTGGGCCGGTTGACCCATTGCACCGGCAGACGGAACGGCGCCTGCCGGCGGTCCTCCTCGACTTCGACGCGTTCGAGATGATCGACGAGAGCCGGCCCGCCGTACCAGGGGGTTTGCGGGCTCGGCGAGGAAACGTTGTCGCCGTAGCGGGCCGAGACCGGAATGGCGACGGTCGAGCGGAAGCCGAGCGGCTTGGCGAAGTCCGCGAACGCCGCGGCGATGCGCCGGAACGTCGCCTCGTCGTAGCCGACGAGGTCGATCTTGTTGACCGCCAGCACGACGTGACGGACGCCGAGCAGCGAAGCGATGATCGCGTGGCGGTGGGTCTGGGTCAGCAGGCCCTTGCGCGCGTCGACCAGCAGAATCGCCAGATCGGCGTTCGAGGCGCCGGTGGCCATGTTGCGGGTGTATTGCTCGTGTCCGGGCGCGTCGGCGACGATGAACGAACGCCGCGGCGTGGCGAAATAGCGGTAGGCGACGTCGATGGTGATGCCTTGTTCGCGCTCGGCCTCGAGTCCGTCGACCAGCAGCGCGAAATCGATCTCCGGCCCGACCGTGCCGAACTTTTTCGAGTCGCGCTCGAGCGCCGAAAGCTGATCGTCGAAAATCAGCTTTTGTTCATAGAGCAGGCGTCCGATCAGCGTCGATTTGCCGTCGTCGACCGAGCCGCAGGTCAGCAGCCGCAGCGTCGGAAGCGCGCCCATCGGCGACGAGGCGGCCATCAGAAATACCCCTCGCGCTTCTTCTTCTCCATCGAGGCCGACTCGTCGGAATCGATCAGCCGGCCCTGACGCTCGGAGGTGGTCGCGGCGCGCATTTCGGCGATCACCGCGTCGAGCGTGTCGGCGTCCGATTCGATGGCGCCGGTCAGAGGATAGCACCCGAGCGTGCGGAAGCGCACGCGGCGCATCCGAGGCTTCTCGCCGGGCTCGAGCGGCAGGCGGTCGTCGTCGACCATGATCAGCGCGCCCTCGCGCTCGACGACCGGGCGCTCCCTGGCGAAATAGAGCGAAACGACGGGAATGGCTTCGGCGCGCACGTATTCCCAGACGTCGAGCTCGGTCCAGTTCGACAGCGGGAAGACGCGCATCGATTCCCCTTCGCGGATGCGGGTGTTGTAGAGGCGCCAGAGTTCGGGCCGCTGGTTGCGCGGGTCCCAACCGTGCGCGGCCGAGCGGTGCGAGAACACGCGCTCCTTGGCGCGGCTCTTCTCCTCGTCGCGCCGCGCGCCGCCGAACGCCGCGTCGAAACGGCCCTGGTCGAGCGCCTGGCGCAGCGCCTCGGTCTTCATCACCTGGGTATGGACCTGACTGCCCGAGGCGACCGGGGAAACGCCGCGCGCGAGGCCCTCTTGGTTGATATGGACGCGCAGATCGAGCCCGAGCCCGCGCGCCGTCGCGTCGCGAAACGCGATCATTTCGCGAAACTTCCACGTCGTGTCGACGTGCAGCAGCGGGAAAGGGAGCGGCGCGGGGTGAAACGCCTTCATCGCGACGTGCAGCATCGCGCTGGAATCCTTGCCGATCGAATACAGCATCACCGGATTGCTAAATTCGGCGACGACCTCACGCATTATGTGAATCGCTTCGGCTTCGAGGCGCTTCAGGTGCGGGGGCAACGCATGGGGCATCGGCGAGAGGTCTCGGGCAGGATCGGCAGGCCCAGCCGATAGAGAGATTGAGCCGACTAGGCAAGCGAGGGGGCGCGGCGTCGGTCTCGTCGGCGGGTTGGCGCCGTCGGCCGGAGCCGCCTCATAATCGCTTGCCAAACCAATGATGGGCGTAAGGGTTGGCGTTGAACGGAGCGACGTCCTCGAAGCCGAGCTTGCGGTAGAGCGCCTGCGCCTCCTTCAGCGCCTCGTTGGTGTCGAGGCGAAGCGTCGTCATGCCCGCGCTGCGCGCCGTCGCCTCGATCGTCGCGATGATCCGGCGCGCGACGCCGAGGCGGCGGGCGGCGGGGGCGGTCCACATCCGCTTGATCTCGCCGGTCGTCTCGTCGATTCGTCGCAGCGCGCCGCATCCGACGGGCCGGCCGTCGAGCCGGGCGACGAAGAAGAACCCCGCCGGCGGCGTCATGTCCGCGTCGCGCAGCGGATGCGCCGCGGCGGGATCGAAGCCGGCCTCGAAACGCTCCGCGAGCTCGCGGAAATATTCGCCGAGGCGCCAACGCGCGTCGGCGGCGGCAGGCGGTTCGAGCCGCACGTCGACGGCGGCAGGCGCGGGCGCCTCGCAGCTTCTCGCGGGGCGCGGGCGCGTCACGGCTTTTCTTTGGGCGGGCGACCGAGCGGCGCGCTTGCCGCGCCGCCGCCTTGCAGGCTGAGGCTGCCGCCCGGCTGCATCTCGAGGCAGGTCAGCAATTCGACGTAGCTCATCGGGATTCCGCCGCTCGCCACACAAGCGTCCTGCGCGGCCGCCGAAAAATGCGTCCACTTGGCGCGCAATTGGTCCAACGCGCTCTGTTCGTCGCGCACGCAGCCCTGGTAGGCCGCCGCCCTGTCCTCCGGAAGCGCCGCCATTTCCGCGCTTCCGCATATGCTCCCCAGATCGACGGCCGGCGGCGCGCCCGCCAGCGAAATCAGCAAAACGATCGCATTCATCGCCATCTCCCCACGCGCGCGCCGTCTCGACGCGCGCCTTCGACGACGCGCCACTATGCCTTTGCCGGCGGCGATGTTCCAGCCCTTGCGCAGCGAAATCGCGGCGTCCGACGCCTTCTCGCCAAACGACGGAAGACGCCGGGAGGGGGAACGCGGCCGTTTTCCTCGGCCCACGCTCGAGGCTGCCGCGAGCGCCGCTTGCGCCCGACGCCGCGCGGACCCAAGCGGAAAGAGCGGGGTTAGGCGGAAGGAGCGAGGCATAAGCACGGCGACCGCAACCCCGAGGACCACGGTCACGGCGCCATCAGGGTGGCGCAGCGCGCCATGGGACGCGCCGATCGGGCGATCGGGCGTTTACGCGCGCACGCGAGATTTCAGTAAAACCACGGCCTTCTGTGGATTTGTCGGGAGATCAAGGACGCGCTAAAACGACCTTGGTTGTCGGGCGGAGCAAAACATGGAAATCAAAGGCGCAATCCTTTTGTACACTTTGGCTGGCCTGATGACCACGTTTGCGGGGTTCTCGGTGCTGTTGTTGACCCTGCGACAGGCCGCGGGAGCGAAAGTGTCGCTGCTTGACCGATACCTTGCGAAAACGGTCATGACGTACATTTTCGTATTGACGGCGGCGGCGCTGCTGCCGGCGCTCTTGGCGCTCTATGACATTCCGGAAAAGTTGATTTGGCGAGGCTCCGGCGTGCTTTTCGCCCTGCCGATGCTGTCTCTTCAGGTCACCTATCCCAGCCGACGCCGCAAGGCGGTCGGCAAAGGACCGCCCCCCGCCATATTCGCGGTCTTCGTTGTCTTGGGCTCCGTGGTGACGCTGACGCTGCTTGTCTACACTTTAGTCGGCCTCCTGTACAGCGCCGCAGCCGCCTATAGCGCGGCAGCCTACATCACGGCGTTGACGATCGACTTCTTCACGGTCGTTTTCGGCTACCTGAATGCGCTCGATATTGTCATGCAACAACCCATGGAAGCGCCGGAGCGGCCGGCGCCGCCCTAGCTGCGAGTCCTCGCGCGACTTTGGCGGATCGATGATTGATTGCGTCGAAGGCCGCGCATGGCAAGGTCTTCATCGTCACGCGCGGATGGCCAAGCTCGCCTACGCCTTATAGCCGGCGGCGCACAGTATTTCGGGATTGGCGCCGTCCAGGCCGGTGGAGCGGCTATCGCGGCCGCCCGTGGCGCGGGCGGAGGTCTGGCGGAGAGCGTTTACGGACATCGGGACTCCTTGCCGATCGTGTGGGACGGAAGGGTTATTGGGCGGACGCCTTTGCCGCCCGTTCGATCAAACGCGCCACTTCATTGGGCTTGGACAGGTAGACCGCGTGGCTGCCGGCAACCTCGATCGTTTCGCTGCCGGCCCGCTTGGCCATGCTGCGCTGGAGATCGGGATTGATGTTGTGGTCGCGAGCGGCGACCAGCGCCCAACTCTTCTTCTGGCGCCAGGCGGCCGCCGTCACGGGCGCGCCGCCGGCGGCCTTGGCCAGCATCGGCTGCGAATGCGCCATGAAGTTCGCCTGGGCGGGCGGGACGTCAGCGGCGAAATCGGCGGGGAAGGCGGCCGGCTCGATGTACAGGAAATCGTCCTTCGTGGCGCGCAGGTCCTCGTTGGCGGCGGGGGCCTGCGAGAGCAGGCCGACGGCGCTCTCGCCCACGTCGGGGATGAAAGCGGCGATGTAGACGAGACCGGCGACATTCGGCGCATTGCCGGCTTCGGTGATGACCACCCCGCCGTAGCTGTGGCCGACCAGAAGGCTGGAGCCCTGTTGCAGATCCAGCGCCCTTTTGGTCGCCGCGACGTCGTCGGCGAGCGATGTCAGCGGGACCTGCGCCACGCTGACCGCGTAGCCGTCTTTGACGAGAATATCGAAGACGTCCCGCCATCCGGAACCGTCGGCGAAGGCCCCGTGGACGATGACGACGTTCTTGATTGGCATCCAACCCTCCTTCATGATCGACCAGATTCAACCGATAGGTTGAATAAAAGCGTCGACTTGACAAATTGTCAACCGATGGGTGGAATATTTTTTGGCGTCGAAATTCGAGCGGGCAGGCGGATCGCCATGATTGAGGTCGAAGCGCGGAAGGAAGCCGCCTCGCGCGCGGCGCGCCTCGACGCGGTCTTCGCCGCGTTGGCCGATCCGACGCGGCGGGCGATTATCGAACGGCTCTCCCGCAGCGAGGCGCGCGTGACCGAGGTCGCCGAACCCTTCCCGATGTCTTTGAACGCGGTGTCGAAACACATCCGCGTGCTGGAGGCGAGCGGCGTGGTCGAGCGGCGCAGGAAAGGGCGCGACCACATTCTCTCCGTCAACACGCGCTCGCTGGACGAGGCCGACGGCTGGATCGAGGGGATGCGCCGCTATTGGGAGGCGCGGCTGGACGCCATGGAGCGCCTGCTGCGCGAACTCAAGAAGGGCCACAAGCCGGGGCCTGGGGATCGCCAGCATGGATCGCGGTGACGCGACGGGCCCGATCTTGCAAGTGCGCCGGCGCTTGAGGGCCGGGGCGGAGCAGATCTTCGACCTGTGGACCAAACCCGATTTGATGGTTCGCTGGATGAGCCCCTTTCCGGGCGAGGTCGTTTGCCAGGCGAGCTGCGATCCCCGCCCTGGCGGCGCCTTCAGCCTGGTCATGTCGTCGGCGGAATCGCGCCGGGAAGTCTCCGGCGCCTATGTGCAAGTCGACCGGCCGCGCAAGCTCGTGTTCACGTGGATTGGCCCGCTGACGAACCATGTGAACACGTTGGTGACCGTCGAACTCGATCCGCGCGGCGATGAAACCGAGCTCGTGCTGACCCACGAGCGTCTGCCGACGACGGCGATACATGAAGGCCATACGAAAGGCTGGGGAAATATTCTGGACCACCTGGCGGACGCGGTTTCAAAAGACCTTTAGCGCGAAATTTCGGTTACGCGGTTACGATGATGGGGCGCCGTTCCCCCCGTCGCCGTAGCCGCGGCGTCTTACGAAGACGCCTCGCCGGACCGACCCGCCGATCGCGCGCCGCCGGCCGACGCAAAGAAAACTCCGGAGAGGAAACGCGCGGCCGCGCGAGAGCCTCCGACGCGCGATACCGCCATCGGACCGTCGAACGCCTATTGAGACCGAACCCGCCGTCGGGCGTTGTCGAGATCGCCCGCGCGGCGCGAGGCGGTCTCCGTCGTTTCCTCGGCCATCGTCGCGTTGTGCTGCGTGAATTGATTCAACCGGCGGATCGCCGCGTCGACTCCCTGAAGCCCGGTCGCCTGTTCCCTGGCGGTCGCGGCGATGTCGACGATGACCGCGTTGGCCTTGGCGACCTGCGCCATGATTCGCTCGAGCGCCTTGCCGGTTTCGTTCACGAGCTTGACGCCGAGATTGACCTGCGTGGTCGAGGACGAAATCAGGCCCTTGATTTCCTTGGCCGCTTCGGCCGCGCGCTGCGCGAGCGCGCGCACCTCGGCGGCGACGACGGCGAAGCCGCGGCCGGCGTCGCCCGCCCGCGCCGCCTCGACGCCGGCGTTGAGCGCGAGCAGATTGGTCTGGAACGCAATTTCGTCGATGACGCCGATGATCTGGGCGATTTGCCGCGCGGAGTCGGCGATATCGCCCATCGCCGCGACCGCCTGGCGCACCACCTGCGCGCCCTGCTGGGCGTCGCCGTCGGCCGCGGCGACGACCTCGCGCGCCTGGTTCGCGCCCTCGGCGGCCTGCTTCACCGTCGCGCTGATCTCGACGAGCGTCGAAGCGGTCTCCTTCAGGGTCGCCCCCTGCTGCTCGGCGCGATGCGCCAGATCGCGGGCCATGTCCTCGTTGCGGTCTTCGGCGAGTTTGCGCGCGATCGCGATGCCGGCGATGCGGGTGACGACGTGAGTCAAGCCCGTCTCGGCCTCGGTCGGTTCGCGCACCGACGTCGAGTACAGCGCGAACACGCCCAGCACCTGTCCTTGATGCGAAAAGATCGGCGTCGACCAGCACGAGCGATAGCCGTAAGGGGCGGCCAAGCGGCTATAACGCCCCCAAAGCGGGTCCCGCGTAATGTCGGCGACGATGACGCTGTCGCGCCGATAGACGGCGGTCCCGCAAGACCCCGCGTTCGCGCCGACGGGAATGTCGTCGACGGCGTTCGAAAAGGCCTCGGGCAAGCTCGGCGCCGCGACGTGGCGCAGGTGGAGACCGTCGCCGTCGAGCAGCAGAATGGAGCCGAGGACCCCCGACAACTGAGTCTCGACGAGATGCACGAGATTTTCGAGCACGGCCTCCAGCGACTCGTTGCTCGCGATCATTTTGAGGATCTCGGCCTGCCCGTCGAGCAGCGCGTCGGCCTGCCTGCGCTCGGTGATGTCGCGGGAAAAGCCGACCAGGCCGATGAGCTCGCCGTCTTCGCCGCGCAAGGGCGCTTTGGTCGTCAGAATCCATCTCTTTTCGCCGCCCGCGCCGATGACGTATTCCTCCTTGTCGATCAACGGTTGTCCGGACTTGATGACCTTCTGTTCGTCGGCGAAGTATTGCTGGGCGGCCTCGGGAGGACAAAGTTGCAGGTCCGACTTGCCGAGCAGGTCTCGAGGCCCCGCGAATCCCATTCGGCGCGCCGTCACCTCGTTGGCGAACACGAAGCGACTCTCGACGTCCTTGAACCAAAGATTGTCCGGCACCCGGTCGATCAGCGCTTGCACCGAAATTCTCTCGTTGCTCTTGGCGCGCTGGTCGTGGAGTTCGGTGATGTCCTCGTGCGTCGAAACCCAGCCGCCGTCGGGCGTGGGGCGATGGGCGATCCGAACGGTTCGGCCGTCTGCGAGCGCGCTGGTCAAGCTCCGCGCTTCCGCGCGGGAATTGTTCGACTCGCACAGCGAAAGATAGTCGTCGGTCCCCTTCGCAGCCGTCCCCGCGGCGGCGCGGCGCTGCGCGATCTCGCGCGGCGTGGCGCCGGGCGCAACCTGGTCGGGCGCGAGGCGGTAGATCTCGGCGAAGCGGCGATTGCACAGGATCAGCCGCCCTTCGCGGTCGAAAAGGCTGACGCCTTGCGAAAGGGCGTCGACGACAGTCTGACAACGTTGCGCCTGCGCCCGCTGCTCGGCGTTCGCGCCGCGAAGATGGCGAGCCATGGCGTCATAGGACCCGGCGGCCGCCCGCGCGAGGCGCGCGAGGGCGGATTTGTCGAGCGCGTCCTCGACATGCCTCATCGACTGTGCGGACAACGAACCCCCTCCACCGCGGCGATTCGAGCTAGGCGAATGACGCCGCGTCTGTTGCAAAAGTTTGCACACTGTAGGCGGGCCCTATTAATGGGGCGTTAAGCACAACAAAGCGTCGCCGATTATCGCCGCCGAGACGATGCGGCCATGGTCGCGCGCCTTCACGTAGCCGGCGTCGATCCCCAGGCAGGGCCAATCGCCTTCGATCGGCCGGTCGATGAAGGCTTTGACCTTGCTGTCGATCTCCTCGCAGGATTTACGGACAGTGCTTTTTATTGACGAAGGCGACCGCCGCGCCAATTTTTCGGCTATGGCGGCCCCTCGGGCGCGTCGTCGTTTCCGGACTGCGCGCCACGTCAGGCAACGCGGCAAGCGAGGAGCGCCGAACTTTCTCGGCGACGCCGCCTTGGTCGGTGCCCTCAAGGCTGCGACGCAGCGTCGCCTGCGCCCGGCGCTGCGCGGACCCAAGCCGAAAGAGCGGGGTTAACGGGAAGGAGCGAGGTAGATGCGCTCTCGCCGTAACCTGTCTTCGGACGCGCAGCCCTTGCTCCATCAGCGGCAATCGGCGTAGAAGTCAGAAAAATGTCACATCGGGGCTGCGTGGTGATTTAGGGATCGGATTCCACCAAGCGACGCGAACGTGCGACGAGAGGTGAATACACATGGAATTTGTTCATTTCACCGATCTTCATTATAAGGCTGGCAGTCCGTTTCAGATCGAGATGATTCGCCGTCTCCTACTTGACCTCAAGGCTGCCCGCGACAAAGGCTTCAGTCCGGAAGTTCTTGTTTTCTCGGGCGACCTGGTTGACAACCCAGATGATCTGAACATTTATTCCCTATTTGAGACAAATTTTCTGCGCCCAGTGCTCACCGCCTTACACCTAACCAAGTCGATGGTTGTCTTGTGCCCGGGTAATCACGATATCAGTAGGAGCGCGCAGAATTCCAGCGAATTGGCGTACAAATCGATCCAAGAAGTAATTGGAAACCAAGAGGAACTAAGTCGCCAGGTAAAGAACGCTGAATTTTGTGAATATGCCACGCATATTGCGTCAGGCTTTTTTGCTCTAGCATCGCGGTACGGTGGCGCTTGGAGCAACCCCTTTTACAAGGTCTACTCCTTTGGCGCTAAAAAGATGAGCTTTGTGGCCCTCAACAGTGCGTTTGGGTGCAGCGTAAAGGGGTCAGCTGCTGATCGGGGCAAGCTTGGTCTCTCGGCAGAAATTGTTCTGGCCGCATTCCAAGAAATCCCCCAAGCGAACAAAGCAATTTCGCTCGTTCACCACACTTTTGGTGACATGGCCGAAAGCACGGTCCGACGCCTCGTTCCGATAGTTGAAAATCACGCGATTGCCCATTGCTTCGGCCACGTCCATGACCCGAAGCCCACGACCAGCAAAAGCCCCAGTGGTAGCTGCTTCCATATCCAAGGCGGGGCTCTTTACGAAAGACTCGGCGCTTACAACGGGTATGCGGTTATCAAGATAGCGGACCATGGCGAGTTCATCGAAGCGCGATATCGTAGTTATTACGTTGATCGCAATGATTTCGACGAAGGAACAAACATTAGCCGCGGAGGAAAAATCTACAATTCGCCTGCGTCTGAGAGATACTGGACGCACCTTGTTCCGCCTCCCAGCCAGAACGACGTTTGTTACTTCCTACACGAAACAGAAGAGGCTGTATGTTCTGTATTGAACGAGACAATTACGGGCCACAAACTGAATGATACATTTATCGAACCGCGTGTTGTGCGTCCGGCGCAAATGGGTGAAATGGCTGAAAACGTGTCCGAAGTTCCATACCAGTTTTCGCACTTGCTCACCTCCGACGACCACGTCGTGATTGGCGCAGAAAATGAATTCGGCGCTACCTCTCTTTTGCGGTATTTGACGATGCAGTTTCATCGTCAATGTGCAGAGTTGCCGACAGCGAAAGTTCCCGCACTTATAGACGCGCGGCGATTTAGAGCACGTCCCTATGAAGCAAGTATGGCCAATATCTTAAGGAGTGCGTTGCCCGACTCCCAAAACCCATCGTTGCGATTGCAGTCTCTACATGACAGCGGTAGATTAGTCGTTTTAATTGACGACTTTGATCCCGCCGATAAGTTTCACGTCGCCTCTTTGGCATTTTTATCCACACGTTATCGGAAGGCGCGTCTTATAGTCTCGGCGAAGATACCGCTCTTGCCGGGCGACTACGTGCTGCCCGTTGTTGGCATCGACGAATTTCTTTTTCTCCAGATTAAACCCTTAAATCGTGGCCGCGTTCGACGATTGGTTGCAAACTCAAGCGTACCCGTTGGTCTCTCTATAGATCAGGTTGTCGAGGAGATCATCTCCCGATTCCGCGCGCTCGGCATTCCTCTCACAGCGACATATGTTGCTATCTATCTCTCGATCCTAACACACGACCGGGGGTTTTCGCCGATAAACACGTCAACGGTCATCGAGAATTTCATTGACGACGTACTTGATAAATACAAGCCGGAATATCGATTCCGTACGTCGTTCGACTATCGAGCGCAGGTGGCGTATCTTTCGGATATTGCTGAAAGGATGTGCCGAACTAACATTTTTGCAGTGGAATTTGAAGTGTTGTATGGCTGGACAAAGGCGCACTTCGAGTTTATGGGAATTATTCAAGATTACCAAAGCGTTATTCGTTTTTTCATCGATAATAAAGTTTTTGATATTGTGGGTAATACGATATTCTTTAGGTATCGAATATTCCTGTCGTTTTTCATCGCATCGCAGATGGTCTACTCGACGTCGTTTAAAGAGTGGATCTTGTCCAATCAGAATTATTTGAGGTACGTTAACGAGCTGGACCTTTATTGCGGTATTAATCGAAACGATCTCGGCATTTTGGATTTTCTTGGTGGGGAATTTAAGCTGTGTGCGGCCAAACTTGCCGAAATGGTGGCTCCGCTGGCTTGGACGGATCATTTGGATGGCTTAAAGCTACCTCCGATCGATAAAAATGAATTCGACCTTACCGGGCAAATAACTCGGCAATTAACAAGGCCGAACTTGCCCGGTGAAGAACGCGATGAACTTCTTGACGGGCCCGAGGGTGAGCAGAGTGTGAAGCCGTTGGTTACAAGGCGGGAGGTACAAGACGTTATTGAGGTGTGGATCATGTCTCTGCGAGCCTATACCGTCGCGTTGAAAAATCTTGAGGGTATTCAGGGCACAAAGAAGGAAGAACACTTGCGGGAAATATTTGAGGGATGGGCGACTGTTTTGAGGTACGCATGCCTGTTGTTTGACTCACTTATTCAAGACAAGGAACTGTCTGTTGGTAATATGCAATTTACGCTTGCTTTTCCTGAGAAAATGGAGAATCGTTTTGCTCGAACGATACTTGTGAACCTACCACTCGTTGTATCACAGTTCCTGCGTGGCGACTTGGGGTCTCAGAAACTCGCAGCGCAGCTTAAGAACGATAGCATTGCGATATCGACGGCCGCTGCATTTTTGCAAACTGGTTTGTACGCGGACATGAAGTTGCCTGAGTATATTGGGCAACTGAAGCGGCTAATCAAGAAGATCGGTAAGTCACAATTTTTCCGAGAAGCGCTGTTGGTTAAGCTACGAGACATTTACTTGAGATATGATATCGGACCGGTTGAGCAGAAGGGATTTCGGGAAGTCGTTGCTGCGCTGAGCGCCGATTTGGGAGGGTTTACGGGGCAGGCCCGCGCCGACCATATTCGGAAATCTTTGGAGGATTTGAGAAAAACTCGCTTGGTCAAAAGAGTCCGCGACGAGAGGTAGAAGGCGAACGTGTAAGGCGTGAAATCGTTGGGGATTACGGCAATCGGGTGGACGGCGCCCCGAGTGGCATCGATGCGCCAAGATGTCTGTGACCGTCATCGGCTCGATATCGTTAGGAATGTTTTTCAAGTTCACGGCGCCGACGCGAGGGGCGCGGCGGTCGTGGCGCGCTCGGTGCGGCGCGGCCAGTTGCTGAAGTTGTCCAGGTCGTTGCCGCGCGGCCCGGTCGGAATGGAAGCGACGAGGTCGGCGCGCCATTGGGCGCGCTCGGTGATCGAACTCGGGCGTTACCGGGCCTTAAGGGGGCGTTACGGGACACGATGCGAATTGCGGAATTTCGCGGCCCGCGGTCGGTGCCAGACTTTCTCGATCGGAGCCGCCCCGCCCCTCGACGGCGCTCTCCGCCGAAGCCGCATGGCGCTGGCGTCGCGGCGGTCGGGTTTCGCGTTGGCGCAGGCGACGCCGCGCGCGCCCCGAGGCCGCTTCCGGAAATTCGCCGCCGACAATTTCTTTCCGATAATCCGAATCTGCGCTATAGTGAATCGTAAGCCCGTTCGGCGGCGTATCGCCGGGCCGCTGATCATGGCCGAGATGACGAAAAAATGGGAGAAAGCGCGATTCCGGCTCGACCGGCCGACAACCCCTTGATTTTCCTCGAAACGGCCAAGGAAAAAGTTTGGAAATCCTTGGAAAAGTTTGGAAATCCAAGGAATTTCCTTGGAAAAGTTTGGCAATCCTTGAAAAAGCTTGACGTCGCGGCGCTCCGGCCTCCCGCGGCGGAGGGCCGCAAAAGGGACACAAAAGCGCACTCAAACCCCTGATATCGCCTCATCGCGGACCGGGATCGCCGCCCGCGGCCCGCCAAGGAGCCTCGCCTTGCCGCCGAACGCCGCGCGCCTGCTCGTCTTCGCCGTCCTCGTCCTCGCGGCGAGCGCGGGCGCGCGCGCCGCCGAGGGCGGCGAGGGCGCCTGCCTCTACGCGCCGGCGCCGCCGGCGCGGCTCGTCGCCAAGGACGCAGTCGCCGACTACGCCTCGGTGTTGCGGACCTGTCGCGCCGCCGACGGCCGCGCGGGCGTCGCGATCCGCGCGATGACGATCGCCGGGGCGTCGATTCTGCTCCTCGCCGATCCGCAGAATCTTTCGACCCGCCTCGAGCGCGCCGCCTGCTGGACCTGCCGGGACGCCAGCGAAGACGCGCTCGCCGACACGCGGATGATGCGCGCGGTGGCGCAGTCGGCGGAAGCGCCGGGCCTCGTCCATCGCGGCTTTCTGCAGAACGCCGGCCTCACCCACGGCGCCGCCGCCGGTGCCTTCGTCACCGGCGATCTCTGCCCCAGCCGCAAGCCGCTCGACCGGTCGTTCTTCGACACGCTCGCCGCCCGCGCGCCGCATGCGCCGGTGGCGCTGTCGATCTCCGGCCTGTGGCTCGTCCATCACTTCGAGGATTATCGCTGGCTGATCGACCGGCAGGCGGCAGGCGCGCTCGACATTCTCTGGGTCGATCACACCTATCACCATCCCTATCGGCGCGGCGAACCCGCCGCGCGCAATTTCCTGCTGACGGACGGCGTCGACGCCGACGCGGAGATTCTCGACACCGAGCGCCTGCTGATCGCCAACGGCCAGACGCCGTCGCTGTTCTTCCGCTTTCCCGGCCTGATCTCCAGCGCGCCGCTGATGCAGGCGGTCAGCCGCCATCACCTGATCTCGCTCGGCGCCGACGCCTGGCTGGCGCTCGGTCAGCGGCCGGGCGAGGGATCGATCGTCCTGGTCCATCCCAACGGCAATGAAAAGGCGGGTCTGGCGATGTTCGACCGCGACATCGCCCGCGGCGCGATCGCCGCGCCGCTCGAACCGCTGACCGCCGCGCCGTAGTAGACGCCGCGCGCTCGGGGCCGCCTCAACGGGTCGCCTTTTCCGCCGGATAGAGCGCGCGGAACCGCTTGAGGCGCGGCGCCAGCAGCGCGGCGCGGGCCGCCTCGGGCGCGAACTGCCGCTGGGTCGGCGGCCGCTTGCACACCGTCGCCTCGTCGCCCGCCCCGGCCGCCAGCATCGCCAACCGCGCCGCGCCGAGCGCCGCGCCGGCTTCCGCGCCGGCGGCGAGGTCGATCGTCAGTCCGGTCGCGTCGGCGATGAGCTGTCCCCATAGAGCCGAACGCGCGCCGCCGCCCACCAGCATCGTCGCCTTCGGCCGCGCGCCCGCCTCGGTCAGCACGTCGACGCCGTCGGCGAAGGCGAAGGCGACGCCTTCGAGCACCGCGTAGATCAGCGCCCCGGCGTCGTGCTCGGCCCTCAGGCCGGCGAACAGGCCGGTCGCTCCGGCGTCGTTGTGCGGCGTGCGCTCGCCGCTGAGATAGGGCAGGAACACCGGCGCGGTCTCGACCGCCTTCGCCGACTTGGCGAACGCTTCCGCATCGGCGACGCAGCCGCCGATGTCGTCGCCGCGCTTCAACAGCTCGGCGATCCAGGTCAGCGCCGCGGCGGCCGACAGCATCACCGCCATGCCGTGCCAACGGTTCGGCAGCGCATGGCAGAACGCGTGCAGGGTGCGTTCGGGCAGGCAGACGAAGCGGTCGGTGACCGAGAAGACGACGCCCGAGGTTCCCACCGAGACGAAGCCGGCGCCGGGCGCGACCGCGCCGACCCCGACCGCGGCCGCCGCATTGTCGCCGGCGCCGCCGGCGACCGGGACGCGCCGCCCGGCGAGGCCCCAGGCCGCGGCGACCTCTAGCGAAAGATAGGCCGAGACCTCCGAGCCCTCGACCAGGCTCGGCATATGCGAGTGAGCGAGGCCGGTGGCGGCGAGCAGCTCGTCGTCCCAGCGCCGCTTGCCGACGTCGAGCCACAACGTGCCGGAGGCGTCGGACATTTCCGAGACCGCCTCGCCGGTCAGCCGCAGCCGCACATAGTCCTTCGGCAGCAGAATGCGCTTGGTCGCGGCGAAGACTTTCGGCTCGTGGGTCGCGACCCACAAAGCCTTCGGCGCGGTGAAGCCGGGCATCGCGATATTGCCGGCGCGGCGGCGCAGATCGGGGACGCGACGTTCGAGCTCGGCGCATTCGGCGAAGGAGCGGACATCGTTCCACAGGATCGCCGGGCGCAACGGCTTGCCGGCGGCGTCGAGAAACGTCGCGCCGTGCATTTGCCCGGACAGCCCAATTCCTGCGAGACGCGCGAACGCCTGCGACGCTTGACGCCGAATCGCCGCGACGGCGGCCTGGACCGCTTCGACCCAATCGAGCGGGTTCTGCTCGCTCCACAGCGGGTGCGGCCGCGACAGCGTCAACGGCGTCGAAACGTCGGCGACCACCCTTTGATCGGCGTCGATCAGCAGGGCCTTGACCGACGAAGTGCCGATGTCCAGGCCGAGAAACGTCTCGTGAGCGCGCGCTTCGTTCGACATCCTTCGTCCTCCCCGCGGGCGCCGGCGCGCCGCGCGCAAGGCCTAATGCTGGGCGAGACGCCCCGATCTGTCGCTGGGGCTTCACGTTCGATCCGCCGGGCGGGCGGAGCGAAGAGTTAGGCGACGCCGAGATTCCCGGCCGAGGATTTCCCGGTGCGTTTGTCCGCCACGATCTCGTAAGAGACTTTCTGGCCTTCGTTGAGCTCGCGCAGACCCGCGCGCTCGACCGCGCTGATGTGAACGAATACATCCTTGCCGCCGTCGTCGGGCTGAATGAAGCCGTATCCTTTGGTGGCGTTGAACCACTTCACCGTACCGGTTGCCATCGGAGAGTTCCGTATATGAGTGTGTCGCTACGCGTTGGCGCGCCGGCGACGGCGCGAATATCGATGCAGGGAGGTTCGTCGGCGCCGATCGTGAGATGCGGCGCCAAGTCGTCGGCCGGTAATCGATCCTTCAGGGAATACCGGAACCGACCGTTCAAATCAAGGCGGCGCGTCGGCCGCGGGGCTCGCGCCCGCCGCGCGGTTCGCCGAAATCCTGACGGCCCCGCGCCACGATTTCGTTAGCCGTTTGGTGTGAATTCAAGGGCTTGTCGCGCCGAACCGAAACGGCCCCCGCTCAACACTTCGGCCGTCGGCTCACGCCCCTTTCAGAGCGCGTCGGCTAGAGGACTGGGTTTGGAGGACGCGCCGTCGGCATGTGCGGCAAGCGCGCGAGGCTCGCCGCGGCAGCGGCGATGGCGAACATCGCCGCCGTCGCCAGCGCGATCGGCTCGGCGTGGGAAGCGAAACGAAAGGAAATGGCGGCGAGCGTCGCGCCGGTCGCCTGACCGGTCAGGCGCGCCGTCGCCAGCATGCCGCCCGCCGCTCCGCTCCGCCCCATCGGCGCCGAGGACAGCATGGCGCGATTGTTCGGCGATTGAAAGAAGCCAAAGCCCAGGCCGCACATCGCCATCCGCCAGACCACGGCGAAGGAGGTCGCGTCGCCGGGCAGCAACGCGAGGCAGAGCAAGCCGGCCGCGAGCAGCGCGAGCCCGGCGCTGCTGAGAATGGGCGCCGGAAACCGATCGGCCAACCGTCCGGCGAACGCGGCGGCGACGCCGGCCGCCAGCGGCCACGGCGTCATCAAAAGACCGGTGTCGACCTGAGTGCGATGCAGCACGCCCTGCAGATAGAAAGGCAACGACACGAAGGCCAACATCTGCGCGCTGAAGGACGCGATCGAGGTCACGATCGAAAGAGCGAAGATCCGGTTTCGCAGCAAGTCGATCGGGACAAGCGGTCGGGACTGCGCCCGCGAGCGCGAGATCAGCGTCGCGCCGGCGATGGCGGCGAGAGCGAGCGCCGCGCCGCCGAGCCAGGCGTCGCCGCCGCGGGTGACGAGATCGACGCCGACAAAGCCGAGCCCGAAGGTCGCGACGTTCAACAGCGTGCTGGGAAGATCGAGGCTTCCCGAGGTCGCGCTCCCCGGCAACGCCGCGCGGCCGACGAAAAACGTGAGGACGCCGATGGGGACATTGACCGCGAACAGCCACTGCCACGGGCCCAGCGCCAGGATCGCGGAGGCGATCGTCGGGCCAAACGCCGAAGCGGCCGACACGACCAGCGCGTTCAACCCGACGCCGCGGCCGAGTCGGTCCGCCGGATAAGTGAAGCGCAGCAGGGCGCCGTTGACGCTCATCACGCCGGCTGCGCCCAATCCTTGGATGCAGCGGGCGGCGACGAGGACGGCAAGGCTCGGCGCGAGGGCGCAGGCGAGCGACGCGGCGGTGAACAGGGCGACGCCGCAGAGGAAGACCCGGCGATAGCCGATCATTTCGCCCAGCGCGGCGAGCGGCAGCAGCGAGACGACCACCGCCAACTGAAAACCGTTGACGACCCAGACGGACTGGTCGGGCGCAGCGGCAAGCGCGTGCGCCATCGTCGGCAACGCCACGTTGGCGATTGTGCCGTCGAGAACCGACAAGGTGATGGCGAGCCAGATCGCGCCGGCCGACCAATAACGCTGCGGAATCGGCAGACCGTCGCGGTCGGCCATCGATCCTCCCATCCGGGAAGCCGACGCGACAAGCGTCGGCGGATGTCCGCGTAGCGCGGATCGCGCGCTTTGGAAATGGCCTCGACGCCGGGGCCCTTACACAAAACTTCGACGTCGCCGGAAGCGCGCGCAAGGTCCGACGCTCGCAGAGAAGCGGGTCGCGCTTGTCATCCGCGCGGCCCGCGCCTAAGTCATGGACTCGCGGCCGCCGTCGCCCCCTTCGCGAGGAATTCATGCGGAAAGCATTGCTCGGCCCGCTCGTCGCCGCAGCGGCCGACGCGCCGGCTGCGAGCATGCGCTCGCGCGGTCGGGGGCTCGTGTGAACGCCAAGGCGAAGAGCCGCGCCGGGAGAGGCGCGGGGTCGGGCGGCGCGCGCCTTGACGCGCTGGATCGGGTTTCGCCGCCTGCCGAGCGGCCCGCGCTCGGCGCCGCCGAGGGGGCCATCGGTTTTGCCGTCGGCGCGGCGGGGAGCGGCGAGCGGCTCGATCGTTTTCTCGCCAACGCGGCGGGCGAGCGGCGCCTCGCCCTTTCGCGGACGCGGCTCAAAGCGCTGATCGAAGAGGGGCGGGTCGCGGTCGACGGCGTCGCGGCGCGCGATCCCGCCGCCAAATTGGCCGAGGGCGCGAAGGTCGTCGTCGTCGCGCCCCCCGCGTCGGAGCCGGACCTCGTCGGCGAAGACGTCCCGCTCGCTATCGTGTTCGAGGACGAGCATCTCATCGTCATCGACAAGCCCGCCGGCCTGGTCGTGCATCCCGCGCCGGGACATGCCTCGGGCACTCTCGTCAACGCGCTGATTCGCCATTGCGGCTCGAGCCTCTCGGGAATCGGCGGGGTGAAGCGGCCGGGGATCGTGCACCGCCTCGACAAGGACACTTCCGGGCTGATCGTCGTCGCCAAGAGCGACGCCGCGCATCAGGGGCTCGCGGCGCTGTTCGCCGACCATGGGCGCGCCGGCTCGCTCACCCGCGAATATCGCGCCCTGGCCTGGGGCGCGTTCGAGGCAAGGGCTGGCCTCGTCGACGCGCCGATCGGGCGCGATCCGCGCCGTCGCGAAAAGATGGCGGCAGTCGCGCTGGAGCGCGGGCGCGAAGCCGTCACCCATTGGCGGCTCGAAGAGGCGCTCGGACCGGCGACGCTGATCACGTGCCGCCTGGAGACCGGGCGCACGCATCAGATTCGTGTGCATCTGGCCCATATTGGCCATCCGCTGCTCGGCGATTCGGTCTACGGCGCCGGCTTCAAGACCAAGGCGAGCCGATTGTCGGCGCCGGCCCGCCTCGCCCTGGAGGCGCTGGGACGCCAGGCCCTGCACGCAGGCCGCCTGGGCTTCGAGCATCCGATCACCGGCCGGACGCTGTCGTTCGAAAGCGCTCCACCGGAAGATTTTTCCCGACTTGTCAAGGCGTTGCGAGAGGAGCGCGGTCGCCGCGGCGATTAAGAACTGCGACGCGAGATGAACGATTTGTCATCTGCACGGCGAGCGAACTCTTGCGCTTCGCCCTCTTTCGGCCATGGTCGCCCGACCTATATTGTGCAGCGCGGCGCTTCGAGCGGCCGCCGGGGCGCCGGCTTTCCGCTCGCGCGCCACCGAGGAGAACCCGATGGCCGCGGCCCTGCCTATCATCGCCGGAGAGTCTGGCCTCTCGCGCTATCTCTCGGAAATCAAGCGGTTCCCGATGTTGGAGCCGCAGGAAGAATACATGCTCGCCAAGCGGTGGCGCGAGCACGGCGATCGCGTCGCCGCGCACAAGCTCGTCACCTCCCATTTGCGGCTGGTGGCCAAGATCGCCATGGGTTATCGCGGCTACGGCCTGCCGATCGGCGAAGTCATTTCCGAAGGCAACGTCGGCCTGATGCAGGCGGTCAGGCGCTTCGAGCCGGACAAGGGCTTCAAGCTCGCGACCTATGCGATGTGGTGGATTCGCGCTTCGATCCAGGAATATATTTTGCGATCCTGGTCGCTGGTCAAGATGGGAACGACGGCGAGCCAAAAGAAGCTGTTCTTCAACCTGCGAAAAGCCAAGAGCCGCATTTCGGCGCTCGACGACGGCGACCTGCGCGACGATCAGGTCGCGATCATCGCCAAGCGCCTGGGCGTCGCCCAGCGGGACGTCGTCGATATGAATCGGCGCCTGGGCGGCGACGCTTCGCTCAACGCGCCGCTGCGCGAGGACCGCGAAGGCGAATGGCAGGACTGGCTCGTCGACGAAAGCGCCAGCCAGGAGACCATTCTGGCCGACCGCGAGGAAAGCGACGCCCGGCTCGCCGCGCTGAAGAACGCGTTGCGCGTGCTCAACCCGCGCGAGCGCCGAATTTTCGAGGCGCGGCGGCTCGCCGAAGAGCCGGTCACTCTCGAGGAGCTATCGGCCGAATTCGGCGTCTCGCGCGAGCGCGTGCGCCAGATCGAGGTGCGCGCTTTCGAGAAAGTGCAGGCGGCGGTGAAAGCCGGCGTCGCGCTGGCGCAAATTCCCGGCAAGCGCTCGGCGCCGGCGTTGCCCGCTCCGTAAGGCGTCGAAGGACGTCGGTCATTCGCCGAATTTCGAAAGCGCCCGTTCACCGGACCGTAACGCCAACAGGCGAACCCACACGCGGCGCGACGAAGAGGTCGCGACGAGGGGCCGGGATTCGTCTAGGATCGCCGTGCGCCCCCCGTGTTTCTCCAAGCCGAAGGGAACCGTCATGCCGCCTCGCCAAGTTCGCACTCCCTGGCGCGTCGCGTTGTTCGCGGCGACCGCGCTCGGCGCGTTGAGCGTCGGCGCCGCGGCCAAGGATCTGCCAGCCACGCCCGAGGGCGCGCAAAAGCTCAGCGCGTTTTTCGCCGCCTATCTCGGCAAATCGGCCGCCGGAGACCCGGCGATGCTGGCGGTGACGCCTGAAGGCGCGGACTACCTAGTCGCGCTCGATATCGGCGCTTTGCTCGCTCCGCTCAAGAACATTGGCGACAGCTTCGACGCTGCGGTCATGAAGTTCAAAGCGTTCGAGCAGGACGACGGCGCTTGGCGCGTCGAACAGAGCGATTTCCCCACCGTCGCCGCGCATTCGAAACGCAAGGATGTGTCGCTCGATTCGGCGATGACCATGAGCGGCCTCAGGAACGTCATGGTGATCGATCCGGGGATTTCCTGGATCCGCAGCGGCCAAGCGAGCAGCGACAAGCTCAACGTGCGCGCGCACGGTCCCGGCATCGACGAAACGCTGGATTTCGGCGCGATGCAGGCCAAGATCGCAAGCCAGGCGTCCGCCGAAGGCGCGTTGTCGACGGGCCTGCAGGAAACCGTCGGCGCCATCGCCTTAACGATGGCGATCGATCTCAGCGCCATGAAACCCGACGCGAACGCCGGCGCCATCGCCGAACCCGTCAATATCGCCGCCCGGACGGACACGGCGTCCGTCGACGCGAAATTGGAAGGCCTGAAGCCGAGGCCGTTGCTGGATCTATGGGCTTTTCTCGTCGCCCATCCGACGCGAGTGGAACTCGCCGCCAACGAAGCGCCGTTCAAAGCGCTGTTGACGGCCATGCTCGCCAGCCAACTATCGTTCGACGAAAACGTCGGAATGCAGAAGCTCACCGTGCAAACGCCGCAAGGCCTGGTCGCCGTGGACAGCGCCACGGTGGGATTTGGCGGCGCGGTCGCGGGTTCCGCCAGCCGGTTCGAGGAACATTTCGCCGCGAGCGGCGTCGCGCTGGCTCCTGGCCTCGTCCCCGCGGTCTTCCACGATCTCGTTCCGACGTCGTTCGACATCGGTTTCAAGGTCAGCGGCTTCGATCTCACGGCCGCCGGCGCGGAAGCGATCGCCGACTTGCATCTGGCCGGCGACGCCCCGACGATTTCGCCGGACGACAACGCCAAAGTCTGGGCCAAGCTGATCGGCGCTGGACCCGTCGTCGTCGATGTCCCGCCTTCGCATATCGTCGCGCCGCAGCTCGACCTCTCGATCGAGGGGCATATTCGCTACGAGGGCGCCCGGCCGTCGGGGACGTTCACCGTTCGCATGCGCCATTTCGACAAGACGATGGCCGCGCTGAAAGGTCTCGGCCCGGCGGCTGAGAAGGAGATGGTCCCCTTCCTGGCAATGGCCAAGGGCATGGCCAACACCGAAAGCGACGGCGCGCTGAGCTGGGTCGGCGAGCTCGGCGCGGACGGGATGATGAAGGTCAACGGCCTGCCGCTGGGCAAGGCGCCGATCTAGACGGCAACCGCCCTCAACCGCGCGTCAGCGCCGCGCGCGCGGCGAAGAGCGAGATCGCGCCGGAGACGAGAACGTTCCAATTGGCGAGCGAAAGGCCGAAGATCCTGAGCGCTACGACGTCGCAGCTCACGACCTTCACGACCTTGGCGGTCGTAAGCTGATCGAGAAGGCTCTCTCCACTCGCAGCGCCGGCGATCGAACCGGCGCAGGCCGCCGGGCCTCGCCAAAGGTGCGCTTCGACGCCGGAATGATAGATCGCCAAGGCGACGTTGGCGGCGAAGATCAGCGCCACCCCCCAAAAGATCGCGCGGATCAGGGCCTGGCCCGATCCCGACGCCGCCAGCGCGAAAGCGATCGCGGCGAGGAGGACGCCGCCGTAATAGGCGTAGCGCTCCTCGTAGCAGAGATCGCACGCGTCGTAGCCGAGGCTCTGGATGACCCATGCGCCCGCGAGAGTCGCCAAGGCGACGGCGCCGATCGCCAGGGCGTTGTCGGTCGCCCGTCTGGGAAAAGCCACCGTAAGAAGAGACATCGGAAAACCCGCTTTGCGATGAAAGGAGCCCGCCGCGATAAGCGCGAGAATCACGGCGAAATGAGGTTCGATCAGGACGTGCGCGAATCCCCGAAACGATCGAGCGCCCCTGCAACGACCCATAGCCGCCCGCGACCGCGGTGTCCATTTCGCCGGCTTGGCGCGCGATCAAGGGGATTTCCCGAGTTTGAGCCGCCGCGGACGCCGCTGGCGGCGGCGCGGCAAGATGTCGCGTTCTTCTGCAAGCGCCGGTCGACGGCGATTTTCGCGCCTGCGAATGGCGAGCGCCTGCGCGTCGAGTCGACCGCCGCGTCGCGCCTTCCCTGTCGCGCGCCTCCCCTTGCGCCCACGCGCCCGCGTTGCGATAAGGCCGCACGACTTCTTATCAGCCGAGCGAATCGAGATGGCCACGTTTCCTGAGTTGGTGTTCTCCGGCGTCCAGCCCACCGGCAATCTGCACCTCGGCAATTACCTCGGCGCTCTCAAGCGATTCGTCGACCTGCAGAAGACCCATTCTTGCGTCTACTGCGTCGTCGACCTCCACGCGATGACCATGCCGCACGATCCGGCGCAGTTGCGGCGCACGACGCGCGAGGTCACGGCGGCGTTCCTGGCTTGCGGTATCGACCCCGCGAAGAACGCGGTGTTCAACCAGAGCCGCGTCGCCGAACACGCGGAGCTCGCCTGGGTCCTCGATTGCGTGGCGCGGCTCGGCTGGCTCAACCGTATGACCCAGTTCAAGGAGAAGGCGGGCAAGGACCGCGAGAACGCCTCGATCGGGCTCTTCAATTATCCGGTGTTGATGGCGGCCGACATCTTGCTCTACCGCGCCACCCACGTGCCCGTCGGCGACGATCAGAAGCAGCACCTCGAGCTGACGCGGGACATCGCGCAGAAGTTCAACAACGATTTCGCCGCTTCAATCGCGGCGCAGGGCTACGGCGACGCGTATTTTCCGCTGCCCGAGCCGCTGATCGAGGGCCCGGCGACGCGCGTCATGAGCCTGCGCGACGGCACGAAGAAAATGTCGAAGTCCGACCCTTCCGAATACGCCCATATCGCGCTCAGCGACGACGCCGATACGATCGCGCAGAAAATCCGCAAGGCCAAGACCGACGCGGGCGCCCTTCCCGGCGAAGTCGAGGGCCTGGCGGGGCGGCCCGAGGCGGAGAATCTGGTCGGAATTTTCGCGGCGTTGGCGGAGGAGACCAAGGCCGACGTGTTGCGGCGCTTCGCCGGCGGTCAATTCTCGCAGTTCAAGAACGCGCTAGCCGAACTCGCTGTGGCCAAGCTGACGCCGATCCGGTTGGAGATTCTGCGGCTCAACGGCGACCCCGGCTTCATCGATTCCGTGCTGGCCGAGGGGGCGCGCAAAGCGCGCTTGATCGCGCAACCCAACATGGACGCCGTCAAGGACATTGTCGGCCTGGCTCGCTGAGGCGAACCCGGCGCCAATCGGCGCCACGCAATTTTTGTTGCTTGCCGCGAACCGGCCGCAAAGTTGGGAATCGCGCCGAAACGGCAAGATGTTGGGACGGGTTCTAACTCGCATGCTATATGCTGCGCGTGCGGCGGGGAGGGCGCGCGACGATCGAAAACGGTCGGTTAACGACTTTCGCGCTCGGTTTGCGTAAGTCTGGGAGACGCTGATTCGGGCCTTCTTGGCGGACGGGGCCGACAGCGTCAGCGGCGGGTCGCGCGGTTTGGCGCGCGCGCCGCGAAAGTCGCAGGGGACCGAGGCTTGCAAAGGATCTTGCGATCGGCGCATGCGCCGGACAGGCCAAACGGGCAGCGCTTGCCCGCGCCGCGCCATTGGCGCGCAGGGGCGTTTCTCGTCGTCGCCGGCTGCGCCGCCGCCTTGCTGGCGACGACGGCCGCATGCGCCGAGCTCGGCGCCGCTTCGGCGCTGGCCGAAGCGCGGCTGACGACGGACATCACTGGCCTGGTCATTCTGCTGCTGCTGCTCTTCTCGGCGCTGACCGCCGCGTTGCACTTGCTGGGACGGCGGCGATGGACGCAGCGGGAGAACGAACTCGCGGGCGAGCTCGCGCGCGCGCGCGCCGGTCTCGACCGCGCCAATCTCTTCCTCGCCAGCGAACCGCAAATTCTCGTCGCCTGGGACCGACCCGACAGCGAACCGCGGATCGAGGGCGACTTCGCGCTGGTCGCCGATGCGCCCTTGCCACGCCGCGTATTGGCGTTCTCGTCGTGGCTCGAGCCCGCGCTCGCGAGCTCGGCGCAGCAGGCGGTCGAACGATTGCTCGGCAGAGGGGAGGCGTTCTCGATCGCCGCGGCAGGCCTGAAAGGACGCCATTTCGAGATCGACGGACGCGCGGTCGCCGGCTGCGCGGTCATGCGCATTCGTGACGTCTCGGGCGACCGCCTGCAACTAGCGCGCCTGCGAGACAGCCACGCCGTGGCCATCGGCGCGCTCGCCGCGTTGCGCGCGCTGCTCGACGCGATCCCGCATCCCGCGTGGACGCGGGACGCCGAAGGGCGCGTCGCGTGGTCCAATATGGCTTACGCCAGCGCCCTCGAAGCCAAGGACGGCGCCGAGGTCGCGGCAAAGGGCCTCGAGCTTTTCGATCAGAGCCTGTGCGCCGAGGCGCTGGCGGAGCGCCATCGAGCGGGCGCCTGGCGGCGCCACGCTCCGGCGGTCGTGGCGGGCGAGCGCAAGATGTTCGACGTCGTCGAGGTCGCCACGGAGGCCGGCGCGGCGGGAATCGCCAGCGATCTCACCGAAGTCGAGTCGCTTCGCGCCGAAATGGAGCGCCATACCGGCGCCTATTCGCGCATGCTCGATCAATTGTCGACGGCGGTGGCGATTTTCGACCGCGCCAAGCGCCTGACCTTCTATAACGCCGCCTATCGGCAGATCTGGTCGCTCGACGCCGGCTTTCTCGATTCGCACCCGACCGACGGCGAAGTCCTCGATCGTCTGCGCGCCAAGCGACAACTGCCCGAGCAGGCCGACTTTCGCAGTTGGAAAGCGCAGGCGCTCGCCGCCTATCAGGCGATCGAACCGATCGAGACGGTCTGGCACTTGCCCGACGGACGGGCGCTGCGCGTCGTGGCGAGCCCCAACCCGCAAGGCGGCGTCACCTATCTCTTCGACGACGCGACGCAAAGCTACGCGCTCGCTTCGCAGGTCAATGCGTTGACCCGCGTGCAGGGCGAAACGCTCGACGCGCTGAAGGAAGGCGTGGCGGTTTTCGGCGCCGACGGGCGGATGAAGCTCATCAATCCCGCCTTCGCCGCGCTATGGCGCTTCGAGCCCGAGCGCGTCGTCGATCGGCCGCATATCGACGAGGTCGTGCGCTATTGCGCGCCGCTGCTCGTCGACTCGCGGCTGTGGGACGGGCTGCGCGCCACGATCGTCGGCTTGCCCGAGGATCGGCGCGGATTCGAGATGCGCGTCGAGCGCAAGGACGGCCTGGTGCTCGATTGCGCCGCGCTGCCGCTGCCCGAGGGCGCCACGCTGCTCACCTTCCTCGACGCGACTGCGGGCGCCAACGTCGAGCGCGCGCTCACCGAGCGCAATCAGGCGCTGGTCAGCGCGGAGAAGCTGCGCAACGACTTCGTCAACCACGTCTCCTACGAATTGCGCACGCCGCTCACCAACATCATCGGTTTCACCCAGTTGCTGGCCGACGGCGGCGTCGGCCCGCTCAACCCCAAGCAACTCGAATACGCCGGCTTCATCACGGCTTCGTCGGCGGCGCTGCTGGCGATCATCAATGACATTCTCGATCTCGCCTCGATCGACGCGGGCGCGCTGGAGCTGCGTCCCGAAGACGTCGACGTCGTCGAGGCGATGAAAGCGGCGGCCGAGGGCGTGCAGGATCGCTTGAGCGAATCCAAGATCGAGCTGCGCATCGTCGCCACCGACGACGTCGGATCGCTGCGCGCCGACGGGCGGCGCGTCCGCCAGGTATTGTTCAACCTTCTCTCCAACGCGATCGGGTTTTCCGCGCCCGGCCAGACCGTGACGCTGACGGCGATGCGCCGGGGCGGCGAAATCGTGTTCAAGGTCAGCGACCGCGGCCGGGGCATTGCGCCCGAGGCGCTCGACCGCGTGTTCGACCGCTTCGAGAGCCACAGCAACGGTTCGCGCCATCGCGGTCCGGGCCTCGGCTTGTCGATCGTGCGGGCGCTGGTCGAATTGCACGGCGGCCGCGTTCATATCGATTCGGCGTTGGGAGAGGGGACGACGGTGACGTGCGTTTTCCCTATTGAAGGCGCGCCGAAGCTCGCGAGCGCGGCCGCCTGAAATGGAAATCGCAAGCAAGCGGGGCGGCGCCGGAGGCGTCGAGTCGATCGATTTGCCCGACGAGGCGGCGATGGCCGCGCTCGCCGCATGGGCGGCTGGCTTCGCCCGTCCGGGAGATTTCCTGGCGCTTTCCGGCGATCTCGGCGCCGGCAAGACGACCTTCGCGCGAGCGTTCTTGCGCGCCCTGCTCGATGATCCCGAACTCGAGGCGCCGAGCCCGACGTTCACCTTGATGCAGGTCTACGAGGGGCCGGAGTTTCCGGTCGTGCACGCCGATTTCTACCGGCTGCGCAGCGCTGAGGAGCTGGCGCAGCTCGGCTGGGACGAGATCGTCGACGGCGCCGTCACGCTGGTGGAATGGCCGAGCCACGCGGCCGAGGCGCTGCCGTCCGAGCGGCTCGAAATCGAGTTCGTCTTCGATCTCTCTCGAGGCCCGGACTATCGCCGCGCCGATGTGCGCGCATACGGAGCGCTGTCGGCGCGATACGCGCGCGCCCGCGGGATCGAGAGGCTGCTGCAGCGCGCGGGGTGGGCCGAGGCGCGGCGTGACTACCTTCAGGGTGACGCGTCGGCGCGCGCCTATGAGCGCCTGACGGCGAGCAACGGCGCGACGGCGATCCTGATGATCTCGCCGCCGCGCCCGGGTGGGCCGATCCTACGCTACGGCAAGACCTATGCGGCGATCGCCAAGCTTTCCCCCGACATCCGGGCCTTTCTCGCGATGGCCGAGGGCCTGCGCGCGCTCGGCTATTCGAGCCCCCGCGTCTTCGCCCATAGCGTCGCCGACGGCCTGGCGCTGATCGAGGACTTCGGCGTCGAAACGATCGCCGACGAGCGCGGCGCGGACTCCGCGCGCTACGCCGAGGCGACGGCGCTGCTCGCTGATCTCCACGGCCGCGCTCCGCCGTACGAACTGTCCGTCGACGGCGAGCGCTACGCGTTGCCGATCTACGACGTCGAGGCGATGCTGGTCGAGGTCGAACTCGTGCTCGACTGGTACGCGCCGGCGATCGCGCGCGTCAATCCGCCTACCGGCGCGCGCATGCAATTCCTTGGGCTATGGCGCGACGTTCTCGCGCCGATCCTCGCGCAGCCGACGACCTGGACGTTGCGCGACTATCACTCGCCCAATCTGCATTGGCTCGACGATCGCGTCGGGCTCCAGCGCCTGGGCCTGATTGACTTTCAGGACGCCGCGCTCGGCCCGCCTGCTTACGACCTCGCCTCGCTGCTGCAGGACGCCCGCGTCGAGATTCCCGACGATCTCGAATTGCGGCTCCTGGCGCTGTACGCGCGCCGGCGCGCCGGCGCGGACGCGGCGTTCGACGCCGAAGCGTTCGCGGCCTCGTACGCCGTCATGGGCGCGCAGCGCGTGACGAAGATCCTCGGCCTATTCGCGCGGCTCGACAAGCGCGACGGCAAGCCGCAGTACCTGCGGCATCTTCCGCGCCTCGAGCGGCGGCTGGCGAGAGATCTCGCCCATCCCTTGCTCGAGCCGCTCAGGCTCTGGTATCAAGCGCACCTGCCGCGCGCGCTCGGCGGCGCCGTCGATCCTCTTTGAGGGCCGTGACGAAATGTCCTCGCCGACGCCCACGACCGCCATGGTGTTCGCCGCGGGGCTAGGCAAGCGGATGCGCCCGATCGCCGATGCGATCCCGAAGCCGCTGATCAAGGTGGCGGGCCGGGCGCTGATCGACCATTGCCTCGACCGCTTCGCCGCGGTCGGCGTCGCCCGCGCGATCGTCAACGTCCATTGGCTCGCCGACCAGATCGTGGCGCACCTGGCGACCCGCAAGGCGCCCAAGATCGTCATTTCCGACGAGCGCGCCCGCCTGCTCGACCAGGGCGGCGCCATCAAGCGCGCGCTGCCGCTGATCGGCGGCAAGCCGTTCTTTCTGTGCAACACCGACGCGTTCTGGATCGAGGGGCCGCGCTCCAACCTGCGCCGCCTCGCCGACGCCTTCGACCCGCAAACGATGGACGCGATGCTGATGGTGGCGGCCGCCGCGGGCGCCGTCGGCGTCGACTGGCCGGGCGATTTCACCATGGACCCGGACGGGCGGCTCACGGGGCGCGAGCCCCGCCGCGTCGCGCCGTTCGTCTATACCGGCGTCGGCATCGTCAAGCCGCAATTGTTTCGCGGCGTCGCCGAAGACGCGTTCCCCCTCGCGCCGTTCTTCTTTCGCGCCGCCGACCAGGGCCGTCTCTACGGCCTGCGCCTCGACGGCCTGTGGCTGCACGTCGGACGCCCCGAGTCGATCGCCGAGGCGGAAAAGGCGATCGATCGCTCGACGCTGTAGGGGGCCTTCGAACGCTCCGCGTCCAGGTGTCGGCTCCCCCTCTTACCGTGAACGGGGAGAGGAGACGCTCGCGCTGGGGCGCGGCGGGCGAGGCGGCAGCCGACGCCGCGTCGCCCTTCACCCGCCACGGCGCGGGCCGGCGAGCGTGCGCCCGTAGGCGAGCGCGAAGCCGAAGAACGCCGCCGCCCAGGCGAAGGCCGAAACGTGCAACCCGACCCAGGCCCAGTCGGGGACTATGGCGGCGCAGATCCGCGCGATGGCCGCGCCGAAGATCAACGCGTAGATCGCCTGCACGGCGGGGCTCGCCACAAGCGCCCGGCCGGTGTGGCCGAGACTGGCGCGCGACATCACCGCGATCGTCATCCCGCCGAAGACGCCGATCGCCCAGGCATGCTCGCCGGCCGAAATGGGGATGAGGCGAAACGCCGACAGCGCCGTGAGAACGAACCCGATGGGAATGAAGGCGTAGGCGACGTGGAGGACCAGCACGAGCCGGTCGCGCCATGCGCGATAGCCGCGCCAACGCGCCAGACGCGCCGCGTGCGCCAGTCCGGCGACGAACAGAGCCGCGCCGACGAGCCACCCCTGCGGCGCGACGATCCAAGCCGCCAGCGCCAGAACGGCGACGAGGATCGCCGCGATGTCGAAACGGTCGAGCGGCGCCGGCAGGAGGCCGGGATTCATGCGGGCGAGCCAATTACGGGTGAAGCTGGGAATGATGCGCCCGCCGATCAGCATCACCAGAATGAGCGTCGCGGTCAGGCCGATCCGCACGCCGAAGTCCGCCCCGCCCAAGCCGATCGCCTCGACGTGAAAGACGAGGTCGCCCAGCCAGAGGATCGCCAGGACGACGAGAATCTTGCGATTGTGCTCCTGCGATCCCTGGCGAATTTCGCGCGCGGCGAAGCCGATCACGGCGGCGAGAAACGCGAGGTCGATCGCCGCTGCGACCCAGGCTCCGATGAAAAGCGAAAGCGCCATGGCGAGGCGGCCGGCGAGCCAGAGCGACGTCAACGCGATCAACGGCCCGCCCTGCAACGGAAGACGGCCGGTCCAATTGGGGACCGCCGTCAAGAGAAAGCCGGCGATGACCGCCGCGCCGTATCCGTAGATCATCTCGTGAACATGCCAATCGCGTTGCGCGATCGCGGTCGGAAGCTCCCATTCGCCGAAATAGGCTGGCAGCCACGCCAAGACGGCGACGCCGGCGAACAGGGCGCCCAATAGAAAGAACGGTCTGAACCCGTAAGAGAACAGGGCCGGTCCGCTGTAGGCGCGCACGCGTTGAACGGGAGCCATCGGCGACCTCGCGGGCGGCGAAAAGGGAAACGCCGGCGCCCGGCCTCGCGCCGCCGCGCGTCCAGGCGAAACCAGCTGCGCCGAGGGGCGACTTGCCTTAAGAAACGGACAAGGAACGCGCCCGCGCGCGGAGCGTATCAGGCATCATGACATCTCGCCCGCCCAACGAACTTTGCTCGTCGTCAAGGTTCTCCCGGATTGTCGCCGGGCCCGCCGCGCGCGCAGCGCCGATCGTCGGCGTGCAGGAATGACGCGATGAGCCAGGTCGACCGTTCCGTTCTCGTCGCTCTGAAGACTTTCGCCGGCTGGCCGCCCGCCGATCTCGATTTACTGCTCGCCCCGGCGCGCTCGACGCGATTCGCCAAGGGCTCGACCGTCTTCGAGCAAGACGCGCCGGCGGCCTCGTTCTATTTGCTGCTCGACGGCCACATCCAGGCGAGCAAGCTCACGCCCGACGGCCGGCAGGTGATCATCCGTTACATCGAGCCGGGCGAATTGTTCGGCATCGCCGCGCCGATGCGTCAGCACGCCTATCCCGCTTCGGCGCGAGCGATCGTCGACAGCGTCGCGCTGGTCTGGCCTTCGACGACGTGGCCCGAATTGGCGGCGCGATTTCCCGCCTTGTCCGCCAGCGTATTGCGCGCGGTCGGCGACCGGCTTGTCGACGCGAACGCCCGCGTGCTGGAAATGTCGACCGAGGCGGTCGAGCGTCGCGTCGCGCATGCGCTTTTGCGCCTGGCCAGGCAGTCGGGCCGCGAGGTCGAGGGCGGCGTCGAAATCGTCTTTCCCCTCACGCGGCAGGACCTGGCGGAAATGACCGGGACGACGCTGTTCACCGTCAGCCGGATTTTGCGCGCCTGGGAGGGCGACGGCCTGGTCGCCAGCAGGCGGCGGCGCATCGTCGTGCGTCGCGCCGACCGCCTGTCGGCGCTCGCCGAAGGCGGCGAAGGCCCATGAATCAAGACCG
This sequence comes from Roseiarcus sp., assembly GCA_050015575.1. Classification (GTDB taxonomy): domain Bacteria; phylum Pseudomonadota; class Alphaproteobacteria; order Rhizobiales; family Beijerinckiaceae; genus Roseiarcus. The sequence goes on from JBEKBD010000020.1 coordinate 31,394, forward strand.
CGCCTCAGAGGTGCGCGACGAAATCGACGAAGACACGCAACGCACGGCCGGGCGGAGTCTCGCGATGGCGGACGAGGCGGATGCCGAGGTTGGTCGGCGGTTGGCCGACCGAACAGCCGCCGGTCAGCCCGTCGCGGATGAAGTCGCTCATATACATGCGGTGGCCGCCCTCGATCACGCGCACGCCGCAGTTGCGCGTGACCGCGCCCGTCGGGGCGCCCGCGGCGTCGAACGAGCGCCGCTCGTAGCACGCGTCGGTCCACTCCCAGACGTTGCCGGCGAGGTCGACGACGCCCTTGCTGTTGGCGCCGAAGCGGCCGAAAGGCTGCGGCGCCTTCGGCAGATCGGCGCGCGCCGACTCCTGGTCGAAGCGCTCGAGCCAGCGCTTGGCGTAGTCGTCGCTCGCGCTTTCGACGATCGGGTCGTCGCGAAACCGCTCGCCCGCTGCGTAGGCCCATTCGACATCGGTCGGCAGACGCCAGTCCTCGCCGGCGCGGCGGGACAGCCAGGCGGCGTAGGCGGCGGCGTCGCGCCAGCTCACGCCGACCACCGGCAGGTTCGCCGCCGTCTGAGCCGCGCCGGAGAGCTTCGGGCACGCCGCGTCGGCGACGCAGCGCGCGTAATCCCGCTGGCTCACCTCGTTCGCCATGATGTCGAACGGCTCGTCGATGGCGACGCCGACGAGCGGCCCCTTGGTCGGCAGCCCGTCGCGCTCGAAATCGCCGGCGAGCCGATAGGCGAAGGCGCCCGCCGGCAGCGCGACGACGGCAGGCGCCGCGGCGCGATCGCCGCGCAGCGCGGCGCCGGCGAGCCCGAGAACGGCCGCGCCGGCGACGACGAGAGCAAGAGCCAAAGCGCGCATCGTTTCGCCTTTCCTCGAAGGCGAGCGCCGTCCGCCGCGCCTAGCTGTGAGCTTTCCATAGGTTGTCCATCCGGTCCGGACCGAGGAAGCTGAGGTTGCGAAGCTTCAGAACCCTTGGAGGGGACCGGATGAACATCCACAAGAATGCGCGTTTGAC